>DAOUGC010000056.1:0-102553 GCA_034429695.1 Levilinea sp. | reverse complement strand
GGGTGGCGGCGCGGGTGGGTTCTCGGGTAGTGAGAGCACAGCCGGTCATTTTGTCGGAATCAACAGCGTGACCGGTGGCAGCGGCCTGGACCGCCTGACCGGCATCAACGCCGCGGCAAGCTTCACCTTTGGCAGCAATGTGACCTACCAGACCGGCGGTTATACCCTGGGTATCACCAGTGTGGAGAGCCTGACCGGCGGCAGTAATGTGGATAGCTTCATCTTCAATGAGGGCGCCAGCTTCAACAGCAGCATCGACGGCGCGGGGGGAGCGGATATCCTCAGCTTTGCCCCGTGCACCACTGGACGCGCTGTAACTCTGACGGCAGCCGGTACGGACGGCTTCAATGGCACGGCCAGCGGCCTCAGCGGCGGCTTCAGCAACATTAACACCCTGGTCGGCGGCGCGGGAGTGGATACCTTCACCGGAACCAACAACGCCTCCGTCTTCGACCTGACGGTGGACAATTACACCGATACGGTTGCCGCCCGTTCAATTACCTACACCGGGTTCGACATCCTGACCGGCGGCTCTGGCGCTGACATCTTCAATATCATCGGTTCCACCAGTTACTCACTCAATGGCGGAGCTGGAGCAGACCAGTTCATGGTCATGGGCGACAACACCACCGCCCTCAACGGCACGGTTAACGGCGGCGCTGGCATTGACGAGCTGAGTTACTTGATGTACACCGGCAATGTGGATGTGAACTTTGCCACCGGTTCAGCAACCGGCATCCGCGGCGGCGCGATCAACAGCATCAGCAATATCGAGAACTTCACCGGCACGCCCAACGGCATCAACCGCGTTTGGGGTGATGACGGCAACAACCGCCTGGTCAGCGGCTCATCGGATGATGAACTGCACGGCGGCAAGGGCGATGACACCTACGTGTTCTTTGACCTGTGGGGTGATGATGTTGTGGTTGAACTGCCGAATGAGGGTAACGACACGTTGGACTTCTCCAACGTAACCATCCTGACCGGATCGCTGACCTTTACCTTCAATGGGACCAACGTCAATGTCACCGGCGGCCTGAATACGGTGAACACCAACAACAATGTCGAGAACTTCATTGGTTCAACCCAGGGCGATCGCTTTGTCCTGCAGAACAACGCCGTGGTCAACGGGTATGTCAGCGGCTACGAAGGTTTCGATACGCTTGATTACAGCCTCTACGGAACCGCCCGCAACGTGGTCCTGACTGCCATCGGCACGCTCGACGGCTTCAAGGGAACCGAGAGCACCATTTTGGGCGGGTTTGACAACATCAACCGCCTGCTCGGCACCAGCCTCACCGACTCGCTGACCGGCATGAACCAGGCCGCCACATGGATGATCAACAGCGGCGAAGACGGCTACACCAATAATGCCTCCAGCCGCAACCTGTTCTTCGACGGCTTCGAGACCCTCAACGGCGGCTCAGCCAGCGACCTGTTCTCCATCAATGCAGGCGCCACCCACACCGGCACACTCAACGGCGGTGCAGGCTCGGATGAGATTGATTACCACCTGTATGATGGGCCGGTGACAATTGACCTGGGCAGCCGCACCAGCACGGCGGTGAGTGGAGCGATCAACGGCTTTGAAAATGCCACCGGTAGTATCTTCGCCGACCAGATCACCGGCGACGGTGGAGCCAACACGCTCAGCGGCCTGGCTGGTAACGATGTGATCCGCGGCGGAGCTGGCAATGACAATTTGATCGGTGGTGATGGTGATGACCAGTTGTACGGCGAGGCTGGCAACGATACCTACACCTTTGACGATGCCTGGGGCGATGACACCATCCATGAAGTGGCGGGTCAGGGTACGGACGGCATCGTGATGACCGCCGTCAGCGCTGACGTGACGGTTGATATGCTGGCGATGCATATTTACCAGACGACCACACCGGCTCACAGTATCAACCACTCCGGTACCCTGGTGGAAACAATCCGCACCGGTGATGGAAATGATGTCTTCCTGGTGAATGGCAATGTGGCCGGGCAGTTGTACGGCGGTAATGGCGCTGACCAGTTTGTATTCAGCAACGGCGTCACGCTGACCGGCAGCCTGGATGGTGAAGCCGGAACCGACAGCCTGGATCTGAGCGCCATGACCACTGCCAGCAATGTGATTTTGAACAGTCTGGGCAGCCTGGACGGCTTTGGTGGCACGGTGAACAGCATCACCGGTTCGTTCACCAACATCGACAACCTGCTGACCGGAACCGCCACGGACACCCTGACAGGTCGCAATGCCGATGCCACCTTCCTGCTGGACAGCACCGCCACGTATACATCGGGCGGACACACCATGACCTTCAGCGGGTTGAACATCCTCAACGGCGGCAGCGCCAACGACCTGTTTGACATCCGCGGCTCGCGCACCTACGATCTCAATGGTGGAGCAGGAAACGACACCTTCTCGTTCGCTCACCTCAGTCAGTTGACCGGCGTGATTGACGGGCAGAGTGGGAATAACACCATGGACTGGAGCCGCTACAATATCGAACGTGACGTCAAGCTGACCGGATTTGGCTCGACCACTGGTTTCAACGGCACCGAGGATAGCATCATCGGCAGCTTCAACAATATCTCCACACTGGCGGGTGGTTCGCAAATTGACTCGCTCTCCGGTCTGAATCAGGCTGCCCGCTGGAACATTGCTGACCCTGGTTCTTACACCACTGGTGGACGGACGATGACCTTCACATCCATCGAATCACTCAATGGCGGTGACCAAACCGACACGTTTGTCTTCGCCGACGGAGCGACTTTGCCCGGCACGATTGACGGCCGCGGTGGTGTGGATGTGGTCAACCTCTCGGCCTACACGACGGGCATTTACGTGGACCTGAGAAGCGGTGTCGTGCAGCTCAATGGCGGCCTCAATACCGCCATCGTTGGCGACGGCTTAACCAGCATTGAAAACGTGATTGGCAGCGCTGGCAATGATCACCTGATCGGCAACCATCGCGATAATCTGTTGGATGGCGGCGCTGGCGACGACACTCTGGATGGACGGGAAGGCAATGACAGCCTGTACACCGGCACCGGTCACAACATTCTGATCGGTTTCACTCAGGAAGACACCGGATACATCCACTGGGACGGCACCTATGAAATTCCGTTCCTGGACGTGGAAAACCTGGTGTTCCTGCGCCGGGTTACCCCGCACGACCCCGTTGTCACGGGCGGCGGAACCGGTATACCGGTGACCGGTAATGGACACATCCTGATCCTGCATGTCAAGAGCGGTCAGGTGGTCGGTGTCGCTGAGGACGGATATGAGAAGTACTCATTGATCATCCTGCGCCTGCCAGACGGCAACCAGGTGGCGTTCGGGTACGGTGTTGGCCAGCAAGCCAGCCTGACCGAGCTGTTCGCCGGACAACTGCCGTCCGCTCTGCCCGCCGGGACCAGCCTGGTCTACGGTATGCAGGTGGCCCTGATGGTCAATGGCCAGGCAGTGAGCGAAACCAGTTCGCCGATGGTGGTGTCCTTCGTGGCGCCCAAGTGGCTGCGCTCTTACGAACTGGCCATCCTGTACTGGGATGAGCAGGCTGGAGAATGGGTGGAAGTGCCTGCAGTCAAGGTTCCAGGCGGCGACGGTGAGAACGACCGTGTGTTGGCTGAAGTGACCCGCACCGGAACCTACATCCTGGTGGTCAGGGGACGCACCGGCAGCCTGGATTGCGCTCAGACGTTGACGCTGGGCGGCGTGGCTGAACTGGATTGCACAGCCGGTGCAGGTGCTGCCACGCTCATGCCCGAAATGGGCTGGAACCTGCCGCAACTGCCGGCTGGCAATGTGTTGGTCTCGGCTTACACGCTCAGCAGTGAAGCTGCCAGCCTGACCGGACAAATCGCATTCGAGATACCGGCAGTGTATGCCGGACAGCAGGTGATGCTGTATCACCTGGATGCCTCCGGCACATGGCAGGAAGCAACCGCTGTGTCAGGGCAGGACGATGTTGCAGTTGTGGATGGCGCAGGCACTTACGCGGCAGCCATCCAACCGGCTGAACTGGACCTGGGGTGCACGGCAGCCAATGAATATGAAGTGGCCACCGGCGGCGTGGGGCTAAAACTGGCCTGTCAGGATGGCGTTGCATTGCAATTTGCAACGGTACTGCCCGCAGGTTTACCCTTGCCGGTTCCCGGCGGCAGCACCTGGCTGGCGGGCTGGTCGGCGGATGGTGATGATGCCTTGGCGACCGTGCACTATACCGGCTCCACAGCCAACCTGGCCTTGTTGCAGTACAACGCGGCAACCGGTGAATGGGATGAGCTGTCCGGTTGGGATTTACAGGCAGGAACCCTCAGTGTACCGGTTATGGGCGGAATGAGCATCCTGGTGATCCTGCCCGAATAAACAGTATTAACCTCAGAACAAAGCCCCTGGGAAAATTCCCGGGGGCTTTTGATTATCAACAGGCTTAGGGAGATTCCTACCCCTGATTCCCAGTTTTCCTACCTGATGCAGTCGCAACGATAAACCTATAATCTCACTACCACTTTCCGGAGGCGGTTGTTCCATCCTTTCAACCGGTCAATGGGCTTTTCACAGGACCGAAGGATTTTGAGAGCCGGAACCGGGGATATTATGCCATCTGCAATGCAATCCTGTGGGTGGACTGGGAGACTTTACTGGTGAATACTCCGTTTAAAATATTGCTGCTCATGGCTGTTGTTGTCTTGATGATATCCATTGCAGCCTTCGTGTTGTATCTTGCGTTCCCTTTCCAAAAATCCGAAATCATCCTACCGGTGACTGGCAAAGAATCATTGCAACAAAACTATGCCACACCAACGCCAACCCAACGGTTAATCCCACCGGTGCAGGATAATGTGCGCGCTGGATTGGAAGAAGAACCGGGAATTGAGTTGGGCGAAGTACGTCCACCTGCCTTTACGGTCAGCCAGTTGCGGGAATTTACGCCCACACCCACACCCCTGTCCGCCGAGGAATGGAAGGCCTGGCCTGAGATGCCAGTGGTGTCTGACCGCGCAAAAGCCATCTACTGGAATGGAGTGGCCAATGGCACCGACCCAAACGCTTTTTCAGTCCTGGGAGATTGCCAGTCTTTGCCGGATGCTTTTTTGGGTAGGTTTGATAAAGATCCTGAAACGGCTGAAGTTCTGGATGATGATCTTCAATTAATCGTCAGTCATTTTTCGGGTTCGTTTGGCCGTTCCAGCCCAACGGTCAAGGATGGTTCATCGGCAGGGGGGATGTTGTGGGCAGCCTGGAACGATAACCCTGAGAAATTGTGTGAAGTGGGGGAAACGCCGATAGACTGCGAGCTGCGCACCCACAACCCATCAATTGTGTTCATCAACCTTGGTACTCACTGGGAGGCGCGAAACTCCCGCTATGTCAGCCTTTTGATCGAAAAGATCATCGCCCACGGCGCACTGCCTGTGCTCGCCACCAAAGCAGATAACCTGGAGCTGGATGAACGCGTGAACCGGGAGATGGCTGAACTGGCATTGCAGTATGATATTCCCCTGTGGAATTTCTGGACGGTGGTGAAGGACCTGCCTGATCATGCCCTGACTGAATCAAGCGATTATATGTTATTAAATGAAGAAGGCCTCGAATTGAGGCGCATATCTGCATTAAAAGCTTTGAACTCAGTCTGGGAACAGGTGAATGAGGGTCGTGAAGTTGAAATGACCAACTAACGGATAATCAGGGTTTGCGCTGAACTGTCCGGGTTGGCGGTCACCACCTGGCCGTCGCGGTGGAGTTCGCCACGATAGGCTTTTTCACCCATCACAACCTGCCAGCGGCTCAGGATCATGGGTGTCGGAGGACCGGCTGGCATCCATTCGCCATTGTACTTGCGTGAAAAATGGACATGCGTGCCAGATGCCACGCCACCTTCACAGGAGGGGTGGCCGATGGGTTGATTGGTTTCCACCCAGGTTCCCACCGCCACGCGGTCCCGCGAGGCAATGTGCAGATAAAGCAATGCCCATCCGGTCTGCTCAAAGCCATCGCCATCCATGTCTATGATCACCTGGCCGTTACCTGAACGAACCACGCGACCGGGAGCGCCTGCTGTGACCCATGCATCAGACACAGTACAACCTTTTGTATCCCGTACCGGGGCAAAATCAACCGCGCCGCGTGCACTGCCGACGCCCCACGCATTATGCGGGCCGCCGGTATAGCTCCACGCTTCACCGGGTGCAAATGGCAGTTCCAATACCGGCGGGGATAGATCCGAAGGGATGTTGGGTTCAAACGGGGCAGCCGTCTGCCACGGGTCGCCAAACATTTGCTGGTAGGTGGCGGAAAAAGAATGTTCTCCGTACAGATTGCCCGACCAACCATCGCGGTTATACAGCACCGCAAACAAATATTGAACTGCCACACTGCCAGCGTTGAGGGATGGGTGCAGGCGCATGGAGGTTCCATCGGGAAATTGCAGTGATACCACGTTGCCTGCCCGCCAGCCGTAAAAACCCACCGTTAGCTGGCGCCCCACCAGGGTCATTTCTTTGTACAAACCCCTGTACTCAGGCACCATGAAACCGATGGGAAAAGCCAGGTTGGTTGGGTCGGTTGGCTGTCCGAGCACCCAGTTGGTTTCATGCTGCAGTACGGCCAGCAGAATGCGTGGATGGATACTCAGTTCATCGGCGATGCGCTGAATGATCTGCGCTCCGCTCAGTTGTTCCCCCTCAACTTCTTCCGAGTAGGAGGCGAGAAACCCGCCTGCAGAATGGACGTAGGTATCCACATGGAACCCAATACCGGTGGGTGAGTAAATCACCTCGCTGTCAGGCATGATGGCATTTCCGGGCGCGATCTCGGTCAGCAGGTTGGGGATCATCAACAATTGACCTGGTTGGAGCAACTGCCCGGAAGGCAGGGGACCTGGTGATGTGATTTGATCAGCGGGGACGCCAAAACGGGCAGCCAGCGCCTGGAGCGTGTCGCCGGACTGGGCAAGATAGGGTAATAAATCCCCGCTGGGCGCCGGTATCTGCACAGGCGGGGGATCGCCGGGCGGCAGGGTGGCAAGCCCTGGAAATTGATCGTTCGGAGACAGGGTGGTCTGGGGAAAGAGTGTGGCCAGCAGCGTCTCCTGAACGGCGCGATCCACTGTGTCAACGGGTGGCGGCATGTTACAGGCAACGATAGGCCCCACCCATGCGATCAGCAACAACAGTATCAGGATGCGAAGGGTCTTTTTATTCACCCGTGCTCACCGCAATGTGTTTCCCGGCCTGCCCAACTTTTCAGACAAAGCGGATATGGTCAACTGAGCGGGTGACATGGCCGTTGTACAACCACGAGACCTGGCGCAGGGTGGCTGCCTGATCAAAATCGGTCAGCGCTGAAATGCCATCCGCCGGAACCAGGATGTGATAATAGCGCAGTCCCGCCGATGCGGCTGTATGCAGCACGCAGATGTTGGCGACTGTACCAACCAGGATTAAGTGGTGAACGCCGTACACCCGGCTAAGGAAGTGGTCCAACCAGCTTTCATAAAAGCCATCATAGCGGTTTTTGGGACTCACCACGTCCTGCGGCGCAGGTTGCAGTTCGTCAATGATCTGCCAGCCCCACGTGCCTTGCAGGCAGTGCCGCGGAAAGACCTCAAACTCCTTGTCGTCTTCCACCTGGGTATCCTGGGTGTAAGCCACGCGTACACCCGCCTGCCGGCATGCGGTCAGCAGGCGCTGAATGGCGGGGATGGTTCCTGCGGCGTCCGGCACCACCAGTGAGCCGCCCGGTTTGACGAAGTCGTTCTGCATGTCAACGATCACCAGGGCGGTGTCATGCGCGGGCATTTCAATGTTGTCCACAAATGGAATGGCCGGCACCTCAACGGTTGCCGGGGGGATGACGCTGGGGCTCATGGAAATTCCTCCACTTATTTGATCAATCCTCTTAGTGTGCGGGGACCAAACGGCCCCGGTTGCGATATGACCTTGCGGGCGGCGTCCAGTTGTTTCCATACGTTCCACAACAGCACGCCCCTGACCCGTTGATCTTTCAAATAATATATCACGCCCTTTTGAAAGGGTTCCTGCCAATCGGCAAAGGTTTCCATGCTTCCGTCCAGTTCGCCGACCGCCTCATAACCATAATCAAACATATCGGAGTAGAAAAAGGGCAGATGCCGGTACGGAGCAGATTCACCCGCCATGTTGCGTCCTGCGATCTCGCCCATGCTGTTGGCGTTGTCTTCATGTTCGACGCGCAGGCGTTTGTCGAGTTGGGGGTTGTGGAAGGAAGCCACATCTCCAGCCGCATACACGTCTGGTTCTGATGTCTGGCACATGTCGTTTACCACAATTCCGTTGTCCACTTCCAGTCCGGCTTCAGCCGCAAGTGTGGTGGCCGGGCGGATGCCCACCCCGGCGATCACGGTGGCAGCTTGCAGGGTACGCCCCGAAGATAGCTTGAGGGAAATCTCCCCGGGTTGACCCGTCACGCTCTCCACGCTCTCGCCTGTAAATATCTGAACACCCCTGCGGCGGTATTCATCGGTGATATGCGCAGATACATCCACTGGCATCACCCTGGCGTTAATGCCGTTCTCCGGGAACACCATGGAAACCTGGCATCCGAGAGAATGTAGCGAGGCAGCCAGTTCTGAGCAGATAAAGCCGCCGCCGATTAACGCGAAGCTGGAACCCTGTGCGGTGAGCGCGCGGATATCGTGATAATCATCCAGAGTGCGGTAGTAATGGATCAAGCCGTCACCAAATGGCAGGCGATTTACATCTCCCCCGGTGGCCAGCAACAACTTTTCATACCCGTACAGGCTGCCATCCGTGGTCTGGATTGTTTTTTCTGCCAGGTTAAGCCGACCCACTCTGGTATTTAGAAATATGGCGGCGTTGTATGCCTCCACGGGTCGCCAGATACGATCAATGGATTTACCCTGCCATAGACCCTTCGTCAATGGAGGGCGGTTATACGGGGGGTTTTTCTCGGCTGAGAAAATGCCAATGGAACCCTCTTGATCCACAGCGCGGATGCCTTTGAGAGCGGCAGCGGCGGTCATTCCACCGCCGATGATTATGTAACGAAAAGAGTCTGGTTTTTCAATCATATTCCCCATCCTTTAATGCCCCCTGGCGGCATTATAACATACTGGCAGGTTTGTCAGATGGGAGGAGCATAAAGCGGGGGGATTTGCATGGGCAGGCCACGGGATGGGTCCTGGACAAGGCTGAGCGCTCCGGAAGGGCATTTGGAGACGCACACACCGCAGCCCATGCACAGCGCCGAATCCACCTGCGCATAGCCGTCATGATCGCTCAGGGCATCAAACTGGCAATAATCCACACACGTACCGCATCCAATACAGGCGTCGCGGTCCACACTGGCGACAAAGCCCGAGGATGCCAGCATGGGAACATGGTTCTTGAATGACCGGATGGCGCCGCAACAACATTCACAGCAGTTGCAAATGGCATAGAATCTGCCAAGCATGGCATCTTTAAAGAATGCATGATGGACATGACCGCGTTGATCTTCCTCTTCCAGAATCCTGATTGCTTCATCGCGGGTTAACCAGCGGCTGCGGGTGGGGTGGTGTTGCCTGACCATTGCTGTAAATGGTTCACCGATGATCAGGCATACATCCATGGGCTGACAAGGGTTGGGGCGGGCAGCGCGGCACGGGCAATCAATCACCAGGATATGGTCAGGGTTGTTCAGGATCAGATCTCTGGCCCGGTCGTACGGTATGACCTGTTCAGGATATTGGACGGTAATATTTTCCCTGATACTGACCAGTTGGCGTGCCGTTTCCAACGGAATGACCTTGCCATGATAGGTGTTGGCAAATGCCACCCCGGTTTGACCCTGATTTTCAGGCTCCTTTTTGCCGAAGATGGTTGTAATCAATCTGGAGAGGAACAAGTACGCTCGTGAGAGGGGGTGCTGCCCGGTTCCAACACTTATGTATAAATAAGGGAAGCGCGCATAAAAATATCCATGCAGGAAGTCAAACAAACGGTATCCCCGGATGGATCGTCCAGTCCGCCAAAACTGACGGGTGGCAGCGGATATAAAGACATGGTCTGGTTTTTTCACATGACATCTCCATGATTGGATATACATGATAACCCAAGTTGAAGCAGGGGGTTACACTAAATAGGAACCAAAGGGATGGAAATTACGTCAATTGTTGTGGATGGATCAGCGGGTTATAATGTGAAGCAGACAGTTACTGATAATTCAAACAATATTTTGGCTTTCGAAGGAACCAGTTCGCTCATTCAGGAGGAACGATGAGAAAAATCAGCATTATTGCCAGTATCCTGGTCTTAATCAGCATTTTACTGGGGGCCTGCAACCTGCCTCAGAACCAACAATCAACGGATGCCACCACCAACCCGATGGCTGCCGTGGATACAGCCGCCGCCCAGACGGTGATTGCTCTGTCCACACAGGTGGCGCAAAGCCAGGTTACACCGGCCACCGGTGGGCAGACCGGTGGTGATGTCCCCACTGCCACGGTCGCCCCCACCCAAACCTCAGCGCCAACCAACCCGGCGTTACCCAGCCTGACAGCGGTTCCGGCGCAGCCCACCGCCGTGCCTCCAACGGCAGTTCCGTGTGACAGGGTTGAATTTGTCACGGATGTGACAGTTCCGGACAACACCGGTTATGGGCCGGGCGCCAGTTTTGTCAAAACCTGGAGGATCAAGAATGTTGGTTCATGCACATGGACCACCAACTATAAAATGGTGTTTGACAGCGGTGAAGCCATGGGCGGTCCTGCTTCGGTGGCGCTACCCGGCAATGTTGCTCCGGGTCAGACGGTTGACCTATCGGTGAATTTGACTGCCCCGAGCAACCCCAACACTTATCAGGGTTTCTGGAAGTTGCAGAACGCATCCGGGGTCCGTTTTGGCATGGGCTCTGCAGACAAGCCGTGGTGGGTGAAGATTGTGGTGGGGGTCACCCCGGTGAACTTTGCCGTGACCAGCGTTAATGGGTCAGCAGATAATGCCAACTGGTCAGGTTCGTGCGCCACCGCCCATACGGTGACCTGGACGATTACCATCAAGGCTTCCAAAGCCGGTACAGTGACCTATTACATCAACCGTTCGGATGGCGCCAACAGCTCCACCCAGTCGGTAGAGTTCACCGAGGCAGGCACCAAAACGGTCACCTACACCTGGACACTCAGCTCTTCATATGAGGGTTGGATCAAGTTGTACGTGGACAACCCCAACCATCAGTGGTTTGGGCCGTGGAATTTCAAGGTCACGTGCAGTTAATCAAACGCAGGCAGGGTTAATCAGCACCGCCCCCGATCATGACGATGGGGGCGGTGATTGTTTAATGACAACGAGCCTGTGGGGAGAACCACAGACTCGCCGCCAAAACAGGAGAAAACTACCAACTGGATGACCGGTCGCTCAACCGGGTGGTCCAGAATCGGGCAAGCAGGCCAATAAACGTTCAGCAGATAACCCTCCCGTTCCAATCCAAATTGGAACCGGCAGGTGAATCACAGCCGTGGGCGGGCGGATACACATCACCAGGCGACCTCCATGCGGCCGGGCAGGCAGCATTGCTTGCTGCGCGCAGCCCAGCCGGGGAAAGCGGTTGGCTTAGTGCTGGCCGCGCTTGCGCAGGAAGGCTGGGATATCCAGATCGTCTGTGTTGACGCGTGTATTGAACTCCACCGGTGCAGGCTGGGGAGTCTGGATGGGACGTTCCACCCGTTCAGTGGGCCGCTGATGTTGCACAGGCACGTGGTCGGTGCTGGGCACAGGGCGGTGGATGCGGTCATTGATGGGCATGCGCGGATCGGCACGGTCGAAACCGGTAGCGATCACGGTAATGCGGATTTCCTCGGTCATGTTGGGGTCGATCACCGCACCGAAGATCAGGTTTACGTCCGGGTGGGCGGTTTCCTTGATGATCGCGGCCGCCTGGTTGACCTCGAACAGGGTCAGGCTGGGTCCGCCGGTGACATTGAACAGGATGCCGCGAGCGCCGTCAATGGTGATATCGAGCAACTGGCTGGAGATGGCCATTTCGGCTGCCACACGGGCGCGGTCCTCGCCAGAAGCGCGGCCAACCGCCATGAGGGCGGCGCCGCCTTCCTGCATCACGGCGCGCACGTCGGCGAAATCCAGGTTGACCAGACCGGAGATGGTGATCAACTCGGAAATACCCTGGATGCCCTGGCGCAACACATCATCCGCCACGCGGAAGGCTTCCTGCAGGCTGGCGCGTTTATCCACGATCTGCAGCAGGCGGTCATTGGGGATGACGATCAATGTATCGGCATGTTGTTTGAGGTTATTGATGCCGGTTTCAGATGACTGGGCACGCCGGGCGCCTTCAAAGGTGAAGGGGCGGGTGACCACGCCAATGGTCAGTGCGCCGGCTTCCTTGGCGATCTGCGCGATGACAGGGGCGGCGCCAGTGCCGGTTCCGCCACCCAGACCAGCGGTGACAAACACCATGTCGGAGCCTTTGAGGACTTCGCGCAGTTCCTCGGATGATTCCTCGGCGGCTTTCTTGCCCATCTCGGGGTTGCCGCCCGCGCCCAACCCGCGCGTGCTCTTGTCGCCAATGCGTACCCGGGTCTGTGCGCGCGACATCAGAAGGGCCTGGCCATCGGTGTTCACAGTAATGAACTCGATGCCCTGCAGACCTTCTTCAATCATGCGGTTGACGGCATTGCATCCGCCGCCGCCCACACCCACCACCTTGATGCGGGCAAATGATTCGTTTGCTGAGTGTGCCATGAGGTCCATTTTGTTTCTCCTTTTCCTGCTTTGAGCGATTCCGGTATTCTCCTGTTATTGCAACATCTTTGACTGCATCAACCGTTAAGGAAGCAGCCTTCGGATGAAATTGCTGATAAAAGCCCACCAGTCATTCACGCCGCCTTCCGCCCTGGCGCTGGTTGCCTTGGTCTGACGGGTACGGCGGGGGGCATTGGTCTCGCTCATCAGGAGCGCCCAGTACAGCAGACCAATGCTGGTGGAATAGGCGGGCGAGTGGAGCTGATCCACCAGGCCCACCAGGTTTTCGGGTTTGGCGATGCGCACTGGCAGACCCAGTACTTCACTTGCCAACTGACGGATGCCAGGCAGGTTGCTGACGCCGCCGGTTAACACCATGCCAGCAGGCAGCAAGCCGTCGTAACCTGAACGTTTGATCTCCTGCAGAACCAGCAGGAACATCTCTTCAACGCGCGCCTCAATGATGTGTGAGAGATCCTTGCGACTGACAAACTGCGCCTGTTCATCGCCAAATGCACGCATACTGAAGGTGTCATCCTCTTCCAACTCGTGCTCGATGGCGTGACCGTACTGCTTTTTGATATCCTCAGCCTGCGTAATGGGCAGGCGCAAGCCGTGGGCAATGTCAGACGTGATATGGTTGCCGCCGACCGCCAGCACCATGGTGTGCCAGACGTCGCCATCAATATAGATGGCCATATCGGTCGTGCCGCCGCCGATGTCGCAGACCACAACGCCCATCTGGCGTTCGGTCTCTGATAGCACCACCTCGGCGGAGGCGAGTGGGTTGAGCACAAACTGAGACACGGTGACCCCGGCGCTCTGCACGCACTGGCGCAGGTTTTCCACCGTGGCGGATGCCGCTGTAATGATATGGGCTTCCACTTCCAGCCGGTATCCGTGCATTCCGGTGGGGTTGCGAATGCCATCCTGCCCGTCAACGGTAAAGCCACGCTGAATGACATGGATGACCTCGCGATTGTGCGGAATGGCAACCGCCTGGGCAGCCTCCAGCGCACGCACCATGTCTTCCTGATCAATTACACGGCCCGAGATGCCCACCACACCCTTGCTGTTGACCGATGATACATGTGATCCTGCCAGGCTGACCAGCGCCGAGGTGATCTCAAGGCCTGAGGAGCGCTGTGCTTTTTCAATGGAGCGGGCGATGGACTGCGAAGCAGCGGCCAGGTCAACAATGTTGCCTTTGCGAATTCCCTGACTGGGTTCAATACCAACGCCGAGAATGCGCAGGCTGTGTTCGCCCTCCACGCGCGCCACCAGGGTGCAGGTTTTTGTGGTGCCGATATCAATTCCTACAACAATCGGTTCGTCCATCATCCCACTCCTACTGGATAAAGGGTGCGTGGATATTGGCCACACTGATGATGCGCGGTGTGATGCCGTCCTGGGTCAGGCGCTCCACAATGCGCCGGTACATTGCCATCTTGAGATCCATGTTGGACAGGTCGTGGCCCACATAGACCTGCCACGCGCCCTCACTCCAGCCGTAGCCATCGGTCTCGCTGTAAACCAACTGGGTCCCTTCAGGGATCTGGGTTGTCATGGATAACAACTCTTCACGCGTGTGCGCATCCATGCGCCGCTGGAACAGGCTGAAACCTGAAACATCCTCTTCAACCAATTTCCCGTCTGCCTGCGGGGTGGCGGTTACGTCCGTCACTTGCAAAGGGGCGAGCGGGGGGTGGTTCTGCGAACTGACATGCAGGATGGGCGTTTGCAGCTCGCCTCGAGCCGGGAAAATGGCGCCTTCCTCATCCACCCAGATGGTCTGGCCTTCAAACTCCCATGCCAGCACAGGAATACGTTCCACGGCTTCGATCTTGACCTGATTGGGCAGCCGCACACTGATTTGCACATCCATTAATTCCGGGAACGCCTCTTCGAGTTCCTGTTTCATGGTGGTTGTGTCCACCAGGAAGATGGGAGTGCCTTCCAGGGCGAGCACGGCTTCGATGTCGGCGACCTGGATGCGCTCCATGCCGACGATCTCGGGCGCGCTGACTTGATACTGCGGCAGGCTGACTGCGCCGATCAACATAGCCCCCAGCACCAGCACCAGAAAGGCGGATAGCAAGCGCCAACCGGGACGGATGATGGGCATGGCGGGCATGAGCACTTCGGCGCCGCTGTTGCCCAGGGGTATGGAAACCTGTCGGCGGACACGCGTCTGCGTGCGTTGGAACACCGGGGTGGAGTAGGGACTTTCTTTTTCCCTGGTTCCGCGCCGTGTTCCATTGGCCGGTTTTGCGGCAGGACCCGCAAAGCCGCCGCGCACAAAAACGGTTGGGGCTTCGGCATTGTAGCGTACCTGGGTTGCGGCGCGCTGAACACGCTCCTGGCTGCGCTGATTGCGCCGCTGGCGGACCTGTTCTGCACGGCTCTTGCCGGTATCCGAAGTTTTACCGCTCATTTACTGCTCCTGAAATCGCGTACGGTTTGATCGCGATCACGTTTACGTTCCAGCCCCAGTTGCACCAGACGGTCAACCAAATCGGCATATGGGATGCCGCTGGCTTCCCACAGTTTGGGGTACATGCTGATCCTGGTAAACCCGGGGATGGTATTGATTTCCCCGATAAATACCTCACCGCTGTCCCGGTCAACCAGGAAATCCACCCGCGCCAAGCCTGAGATATCACAGGCGGAGAAGGCTGCCACAGCCAGGTCCTGCACGCGCCTCATGGTGGGTTCATCCAGTTGAGCGGGGATGAGCAACTCGGTGCTCTCATCGGTGTACTTGGCATCGTAGGTATAAAAATCCTGCCTGGGGCGAATTTCTCCGGCAATTGAGGCTGCAGGCTGGTCGTTGCCCAGCACAGATACCTCAATTTCACGGGCATTCACGCCCCGTTCGATGATCACGCGCCGGTCAAAACGGGCGGCGTCCATTAACCCCTCGTAAAGGTCTGAGCGGTTTCGGCATTTGGTGATACCCACCGATGAACCCAGGTTGGCGGGTTTCACAAACAACGGGTAAGCGCACATGGCTTCGGCGCGTTCCAGCACGGCTTGCATGTTGGCTTCCATTTCGCGGCGGGTGACCGTCAACCAGTCCACCACAGGAAGGTTATTGGCGCGCATCACCTGTTTGAACAGGGATTTGTCCATGCCCACCGATGACCCCAGTACGCCGGCGCCCACATAGGCGATGTCGCTCATCTCCAGCAAGCCCTGCAGGGTTCCATCCTCGCCAAATGTACCGTGCAGCACCGGAAAAACCACATCCAGCTTCACCACCGGCGTTAACTGGTCGCCTGTGGGGGAGGGGGTGCGGCGGTAAAGGGTGCTGTCGCCGGTTTCGGGCAGGAGAACCACCGGATAAAGCCCGGAAAGATCCCCACTGGCAAATGCCTGATGGGCATTGGGCCCACTCATCCATTTGCCCGTACGGGTGATGCCGATCTCGACCACGTTATATTTGTGCGGGTTAAGCACCGATAAAACCGAACGGGACGACATCAGTGAGACGTCGTGTTCGCCGGAACGCCCTCCGAAAATAACACCAATGTTGATCTTGCTGGCTGTTTCCACGTTGTTCTCCACGTTGTCAAGCCGCTGAAACGTACTGCCAGTCACCCAGCAGTTCAATTTCCGGTTCAAGCATGATCCCGAACCGGTCATAAACGGCGCTTTGTGCGAGGCGCAGCAAACGGAAAATATCCGCCGCCGACGCGCCTTCGTCGTTGACGATGAAATTGGCGTGCACCGGACTAATCTCGGCTCCGCCAATGCGTACACCCTTCAACCCGACTGCTTCGATCAACCGTCCGGCATAATCACCCATGGGGTTGCGGAACATGGAGCCCATGCTGGCGCCGGGGGGTTGGGTGGAGCGGCGGCGGGCGGCATATTCAGCCATGTGAGCCTGAATTTCCACTGTTTCGCCGCGGGTCAGCCGCAGGGTGGCTGAAAGGACAATGGCCTGTCCTGGCTGGCGTTTTAAGACGCTGGTGCGGTAGGCATATTCCATGCGGTCGCAATTCCAGGACGACTTTCCTTCGATTCGGTGCAAGATATCTGCCAGTACCAGGTTGCCGTTCATATCACCGCCATGCGCGCCGGCGTTTCCGTACACCGCGCCGCCCAGCGTCCCCGGTATGGTGGCTGCCCATTCCAGACCGGACAGTTTTTGCAGGGCTGCCTGGCGGGCAATACCACCCAGGTTGGCGCCGCTTTCAGCCCAAACGGAGGGTTCATCCGTGTTGAAACGCATGGAGCGGGCTTTGTTGATGATCACCAGAGCAGACAAACCCTGATCGCTGACCAGAATGTTCGACCCGCTGCCGAGCACGTGGAAGGGGATGTTGAGCTTCCAACAACGCAACACGACCTCTTCCAGTTCTGCAGCCGATTCCACCACCAACAACGCCGCCGCAGTTCCACCGGTGCGGGCGGTGCAATAAGCCGCCAGGGAGACATTTTCCTGCAGTTTCGCACCATAAGCCTCACGGAGCTGCCCGATCAATTCCACTGGCAGCCCGGGGGCCAGGTTGGCAGTGGGGTGGGTGAAGCGTACTGCCTGCAGATCGGGGTTGCGCAAGCCAGCAAGCACCATCTGGCTGATCTGGTCGGCGTCACCGGCTGACAGAACCAGCACCACGTCACCCGGTTGGACTTCGGCAAGCAAAATGGCTGCGGCGTCGTTCAAGGTTGCGGCAAAACTCACGCGCGCCGGGTCCATCTGATCGACAATTGAACGCGAGGAAAAACCATTGAATTGTTCACGAGAGGCGTATACCTCGGTGATGATCACGCGGTGGGCGGCATCCAGCGAACGGATGAAGTCCGGAACCAGCGACTGCGTGCGCGAGTAGGTGTGGGGCTGCCAGACCGCCCAAATGCGCGCATCTGGATAACGGCTGGTGGCGGCTTCCAACGCTGCGACGATCTTGGCGGGGTGGTGGGCATAGTCATCAATGATGGTCACGCCGCTGACCTCACCCTGTACATCGAAACGCCGGCCTGTGCCGCTGAATTTCCTGAGCGCCTCGGCTGCTGCTTTGACATCCAGGTGCATCTGGTGCGCCAGAGCCAGGGCGGCTGCAGAATTAATCGCGTTGTGTTTGCCCGGTACCGTCATGGTCACCGGGTAGCGCTCGCCATCCGGGCACTGCAGGGTGTAGGTGTAGCCGCCCAGGTTTCCGCGTTGCAGGTCCAGCAGGCGGTAATGATTGTGTTCAGCTTCTCCATACGAGAAGGAGTGTCCCCCCGGCAGGATCTCGTCGATCAGGCTGAGCGCGTCCGGTTGGTCGCCAAAGGCAATCAATGTGCCGCCGCTGTTGAGCAGTTGCACAAACTGGCGGAATGCGGCCAGATATTCAGCTTCGGTGGGGAAGCAGTCGGGGTGATCGTGTTCAACGTTGGTGACCACCATCCAATCGGGTTTGAGACCCAGGAAGGTGCGGTCGTATTCATCGGCTTCCAGCACAAACTCACTACCCTCACCGGCGTGAGCGTTTTGACCCAGGTTGCGCGCCACCCCACCGATGATGTAGGAGGGATCGCGCCCAAGATCGGTGAGCATCCAGGCCACCATGGCGGTGGTGGTGGTCTTTCCGGCGGTGCCGGCAATGGCCACCGATTTGTACTCATCCAGCAGATTACCCAGGAACTGGTCCCGTTTGACCACCGGGATGCCCGCCTGCAGTGCAGCAGCCACCTCGAGGTTATCGTCGGGCACAGCGGATGAGCGGATCACCAGATCAGCGCCGCTTACATGGCTGGCGGCATGGCCCTCAAACACCTGGATGCCCAGTGCCATCAGGTCGCGCGCAAGCGGAGACAGCGCGCGATCCGAGCCGGTCACGCGGTATCCCTTTTCATGCAGGACGCGGGCAATGGCGGAAAGTCCTGTGCCGCCGATGCCGATGAGGTGAATGGTTTTCATCAGATAAACACCACAATCACAAACGCAAATGCAATGGCCACCGCAAAGTAAATGGTGGGTGTGCCCAGCCAGTGGGGTGGCATGATGGCGATCATGCGGGTGATCGCATCAGCAATGGGCCCCGGCGGCGGTGCGACAAAGAACGAAAACGGATAACCTGACTGATCCAGGTAATACCAGATGGTTCCCCAGATGAGATACCCATTGATGGCGCCCAGAAAAAGCCCGAGCAACGAATCTTGCAGCCTTTCACGTACAAAGCGGTTGGTGGCGGCCAGTTTGGGGATGTTGGGTCCCTGATAGCCAAAGAACACCAGCGCCAGCAGGATGACAGAGCGCAGCCAGAACATGGGCGCTCCCTGGCTGAGGCTCATGTTGTCGCGAATGAAGGGTACAAAGCGCTCCAACACGGTGATGATGAACAACGCCAGGATCACCGCGAAGGTGACCAGCAGTTCCTTGGCCCACCCGCGGGTAAGCCCGATGAGGGCAAAGATGACCACAAATACCCAGAACAGGACATTCAGACCAATCATGAATATCCTCCCCGGGAGACTTCCTCGATCAGGCGGCCAATGTCTGCGGCTGCGAATGGTTTTGCGAGTGCGCGCATGGATGCACTCATGGCAGCCAGTTTTTTTGGGTCATTCAAGAGTCCAGTGACAATTCCGGCCATCTGTTCTTCCACGTCTTCATCACGCAACAATACGGCAGCGTTACGGTCCACCAGGTACTGAGCATTCACTTTTTGATAACGCCAGGCGTACGGGTAAGGAACCAGTACCGCCGGAAGGCCAAACACGGGATACTCTCCCAAAGCCGATGCACCAGCGCGCGAAACCACCAGATTGGCGATGGTAAATGCTGCGCCGGTTTCTTCATGCAGGTAGGGGTACGCGCGGTAGCGATCCGCCTGGGCCGCCGGCAGCGTCTTGCGGAAGGCTTCCACATCCGGCCAGCCAAGCTGCCCGGTGATGTGAATGACCTGTGCACCCGCCGTGAGGGCTGCGATGTTTTTCATCACAGCGTTGTTGATCGGTCTGGCGCCGCGGCTGCCGCCCGAAACCAGCAGCACCGGCAGGTTTTTGTCCAGGTTGAAGAACTCAAAAGCGCGGTCGCGGTTCCATGCGGTCAACTCAGGACGCACTGGATAACCGGTGACCACCATGCGGGTGTTTTTTGGCAGGTACGCGCGCGTTTCGGGTGTGACTGCGGCGACGCAATCGGCGTAACGCACCAGGAATTTCAACGCCAGTCCAGGTTCAATATCAGGCACAAACACCACCGTGGGGACGCGCGCACCGGCCACTGCCACAGGAGCAGCCACGTACCCACCGGTGAAGAACAATGCATCCGGTTTGAACTTCTTCAATATCTTGCGGGCGGCAAAAATACCGCGCGCCAGCTTCAGCAGGTTGGCAGGCAGCCGCAACAGGTCGCGCCCCGAAAGGTGCACGCCTGCTGCGGGAATGGCTGCAAAGGGGATGCTGGCGCGTTGAACCAGGTCGGCTTCCATGCCGCCTTCGGCGCCAACCCACAATACAGGGTCCGCCTTACTCTGCAGAGCTTTGAGGACGGTTACGGCGGGATACACGCCGCCGCCGGTCCCTCCGGCGCAAATCAACAACCGCACTGAAGATGCTCCCTTCCTTCTCGTCGTGCTCCAAGGATGCATGGCGTCCGATGGAGGCAATGATCCCGAGCGCGATGAGTGTGGTGACCAGACTGGAACCGCCGTAACTGATGAGGGGCAGGGCGTTTCCAGCAAATGGAACCAGGTTGACCAAAACGGCAATGTTAATGGCGGCTTCCATGCCGATCCAAATGGACAGGCCGCCTGCCATCAACGCGCCCAACATGTCTGGCGCGCGCAGGGCAATGCGAATACCGCGCCAGATGATGACGACATAAAGACCGGCAATAATCAGACAACCAAACAGCCCGGTCTCCTCGGCGATGACAGCGAAGATACTGTCGGTCCAGGGTACAGGCAGGCCGGTGTGTTTGGTGATGCCGTTGCCGATACCCACCCCGAAGAAACCACCGCGTACGATGGCTTCCATGGCACGCTGCAGGTGATACGAGGCCGCCATGGGGTCAGAAAAGCCTTGTGTAAATTGATCGACACGTTCACGCCCGCGTTCAAAGAGGGTGACTGCCAGAAAAGCCAGCAGTCCAACCATCAGGACGATCAGAATAATCTGTCGCAAATCGCCGCCGCCGATGAAGAACATGATCGCACCCAGCACAACCACGGTGAGCGCGGCGCTGATATCGGTTTGCAGCAGGATCAGGCTGGCGGTGGCGCCGATGATGGTTCCCAGGGGGATTAACCCCAGCGTCACGGAACTGAGATATTCGCGTTTGGAATGCAGCCAGACCGACAGGTACAACACAATCATCAACTTGGCAAGCTCTGAAGGCTGAATGGAACCATCAAAGATGGCGCGTTTGCCCACCGTGCCGGAACCAACGATGACGAGGACGAATAGAATGCCAAGCGTTCCCAACAGGATCCAGACGGCAAACCGGCGTACGATGTGGTAGTCCATCAACATGACGATGCCACCGGCCACCAGACCGACGATTGCAAACACGGTTTGGCGAAGTACCATGTAACCTGAGAAGTCATATTTGATAAATGACCAGTCGGAACTGGAAGAGAACACAGCCATTAAACCGATCACCAGCAGCGAAATGACCGACACCACCAGGGGAACATCAATCCCAAGGTGCAGGGGACGGGGTTTGCCCGTTCGGGTTGTGGACCGATTCACGAAAGTTGTTGTACCCATTTGCGAAATGCCTCGCCTCTTTCTGCAAAATCGGTAAACTCGTCATAACTGGTCGCCGACGGAGACAGCAAGACCACGTCTCCGGCTTGAGCCACGGCTGCCGCGGCTTTCACCGCTGATTCCAGATTGGCGCAACGGTCAACCGTGTAAGGGCGTTCAGCGCGCTCACCGGGGGTGGTTTCAAGTGCTTCCAAAATCTTGCCGGCCACCTCACCGAATACCACCACGTGATCCACTCTGCGGCGGATGGCTTTCACCAGCTCGTCATAGGGCAGGTTCTTGTCACGCCCGCCAAGCAACAGCACCAATGGCTCATTGAAAGAGGTCAATGCTGCCAGGGTGCGTTCCGGGGCGGTGGCGATTGAGTCGTTGTACCACGCCGCTCCAGCGCGGCTGCCCACATATTCCAGGCGGTGTTCCACGCCGGTAAAGCCGTCCAGCGCGGCGTGCATGGCTTCAAACGGCAAACCGGCAGCGGCTGCAATGGCAAAGGCGGCCAGAACGTTCATCACATTATGTTCGCCGCGCAATTTGATCTCTTCACGCTGTGCCACAGTCACTTCCTGATCATGCATGCGCACCATCAGGCTGGTACCGGCCAGATACGCGCCTGAAGCGCCGTCAGGCAAGGGGCCAAAACCAAAGCTGATCAATGATCCCTTCACCCGGTCACGCAGATCCCATGCGCCAGCGTCTTCGCGCCCCAGCACAGCCACGTCGCCTGTGGATTGAAAATCAAGCAGGCGGGCTTTTGCGAGTGTGTAAGATTGCATGTCTCCGTGGCGGTCCAGGTGGTTGGGGGTGATGTTGAGGATGGCAGCCACCCGGGGTGAGCGCGTCATCAGCTCCGTCTGAAAGCTGGACAGCTCAAGGATGACGAGGTCATCTGGACGGATGTTGTTCACTTCTTCAATCAGCGGGTTGCCGATGTTGCCACCCACCCATGCTTTTTGAGGAGCAGCGACCGCCAGACGGGCAATGCGCCCCACCAGGGTGGTGGTGGTGGTCTTGCCGGCTGAGCCGGTGATGCCAACCACCGGGCATGGAACCGATTCCATGAAGATCTGCGAGTCGTTGCTGAGCGGGATCCTCCGTTTTTGCGCTTCCACCACAATTGGAAGGGTGAGGGGGACGCCGCCAGAGATGCACACCAATTGCGTTCCGTCCAGCAGGTTCAACGGGTGATCGCCGAAAACGCAGCGAACACCAAGTGCCTGCATTTCATGGGATACCGAACCCAGGCTGGCAGCCGGACGTTTGTCGTTGAGGGTGACGGTTGCACCGTGGCGCGCGAGATGGCGGGCCGTGGCAAGTCCCTGCCTGGCCGCACCCAGTATCAACACGCGCTCACCATTCCAGTTTTTCATCGGTTACACCAGCGCAATCGCCATGCCCAGCATGGCAAACAACAGGCTCACCAGCCAGAAACGCTGCACCACCTGCGTCTCTGACCAGCCGAGCAACTCAAAGTGATGATGCAAGGGCGCCATTTTAAACAAGCGTTTTCCCTTGGTCAGTTTGAAGTAAGCCACCTGCAGAACAACCGACAGACCCTCGCTGGCGGGGATGACGATGATCAACGGCAGGAGCAGCCACTGACCGGTCATCAAAGCCACCACGCCCAGGGTGGCGCCCAGCGCCAGAGCGCCGGTATCACCCATGATCAGTTCAGCAGGGTGAACGTTGAACCACAGGAAACCAAACAAAGCGCCCACAATGCTGAAGCAGAAGCGCCCCAGGAAGACCTGGTCTTGCATGAGGGCGATAATGCCGTATGCTACAAATGCGGTGGCGGAGATGAGACCGGCCAACCCGTCGAGACCGTCGGTGAAATTGATGGCATTGGAAGCGCCGACGATGATGAAAGCCGCCAGCGGAATGTACCACCAGCCAAGCTCCAGGGGTTCCTCGAAACCGGGCCAGAACAGCTCAGGGGTATCGAGGAAGTACTGTAAAACAAAAGCCACACCAACGGCAATGATCACCTGCAGAGCAAACTTGGTGCGGGCGCGCATGCCCAGCCCACGGCGCGGACCGCGAATGCCTTCCCAGTCGTCAACACCACCGAGAATGGCGAACGCGATGAGCACCAGCAGAGGCAGCAGTACCGATTGCCCCAGCACATCCACGCCCAGCAGGGTGGCGGCGTTCATCAGGATGGTCAACAGCGCCACCGGCAGGATGAACATCACACCGCCCATGGTGGGGATGCCCATTTTGGTTTCCAGATGCCGCGCCGGACCTTCGATGCGGATTAGCTTGCCGATCTTCCAGTAACGCAGCAAGCGGACCAATGGGCCGCCCCAGATTACGGTCATCATGAACCCCAACATGCTGAGCGCCAGTGCGAGTGAAGTTTCTTTCATTGGCTTGCCTCCAGTGCTGCCACGATTCGATCCATGCGCAAGCCGTGGGAACCTTTCACCAGCACCACGTCACCGGCTTTCAGCCGGTTCCGCAAGAATTCAATGGTCTCAGGAACGTCGATCAGACTGGTGATGGCTGAAGCGCGCATGCCGGCGCGGCGGGCTGCCTGGGCAATGGTCTGCCCCAGTTCACCCACCGTAACCAGTTCAACGCACACTTCAGCGGCGCGCGCGCCAACCAGTTCGTGTCCCTGGCGTTCGTACTGACCCAGCTCGTACATTTCACCCAGCACTGCCACACGCCGTCCGTCCAGTTCACTGAGCAAATTGAGCGCAGCCAGCGAAGATTCGGGCGAGGCATTGTAGGTGTCATCAATGATGAAAGCGCCGCTCTCGGTGTGAACGGCCATCAGGCGCAATTGAGAATGTCCGTGCATCAGGCCGGCAATGATTTCATTCCAGGTCAGCCCTTCTGCCAGGCCAACTGCTGCGGCGCGCAGGGCAGTGTGCACCGAATGGCGTCCGATCAACGGGACGCGCAGATGCAGGACTTCGTTGCGGTAATGCAGTCGGAAACGAATACCCTCCAGACCCATGCTTTCCACCTTGTCAGCCCACAAATGAGCCTGCGGAGTGACGCCGTAGAAGATCACCCGCGCGCGGGTTAGTGAAGCCATATCGCGCACGAAGGGATCGTCGTAATTGAGAATTGCAACGCCTTCAGGGGCGGGGGGCAGCGATTGGATCAGTTCGGATTTGCCCCTGGCAATTTCTTCCTGCGAACCGGCGCGTTCAGCGTGCACCGTGCCGATATTGGTGACCACGCCCACCTGCGGGGCGGCGATATCGCACAGGAAGGCAATTTCGCCCGGCACATAAAAGCCCATCTCCAGTACAGCCCGTTCGTGTCCGGGGCCCAGGCGCAGCACACTCAACGGCAGTCCAATTTCATTGTTGAGATTGCCGGGGTTTTTAAAGGTGTGATAGCGCATGCCCAGCACTTCGGCGATCAGTTCCTTGGTGGTGGATTTGCCCACGCTGCCGGTCACACCGACCACGCGCAGGTTCAACTTGCGCCGCCAGAACCGCGCCACTGTTTGCAGCGCCGCCAGGCTGTCTTCAACCAGAAGGCAGAAGGGCGGTTTGGGCAACTTAAGGTTGGGGTTGAAAATGCCCTTGCGGAGGTCCACCTGCTCAAACTGATCCGCCATGTCTTTTTGCACCAGGGCAAGCTGGGCGCCGCGCTTGAAGGCCGCTCCGACGTAATCGTGACCGTCGGCGCGTTCTCCTTGCAGCGCCACAAACAATGCTGCCGGAATGACCTGGCGAGAATCGATGGAAGCCTCGCTGATGATCAGGGAGGCTCCGTCGGGGCGGATGCCGGTTATGGCTTCGATCACGTCTGCCAGATTAAGCAAAGTATCCTCACTCGGTCCTGTCTGTCATTGACCTGACATTTGTCCCCGAATTGAGTCGGGCGGGATGTCCATTAGAATGACCAGGCGTTCGGTTATCTGCCTGAAAACCGGTGCAGCCACCACCGAACCCCAGCGGTCCGATTTTGGCTTTGCCAGCCATACGTAAACCAGGAACTGTGGATCCTCGGACGGTCCCCAGCCCACGAATGAAGCATTCCATTCGGTGCTGGAATAGCCTTCAGGAGTTGGGATTTCACCGGTTCCGGTCTTGCCTGCCACGCGGTAGTTTTCCAACAGCGCCTTGGATGCTTCCTCTTCCAGCGAGACGGTCAGCATGTCGGTGAGGGTGTGAGCGGTTTCAGCGGAGATGGGTTGGGAGAGCACACGCGGCGTCAATTCCCGCTGGTGACCATTCTCGACGACTGCTTTCACCACGTGCGGCCACATCATTTTGCCGTCGTTGGCCACAGCCGAAATGGCGGTTGCCAGTTGCAGCGGGGTGACGGCCACACCCTGACCAAAGGAATTAACCACAAGTTGCGAGTCGAACCACTGGCTGGAGGCAGGGGTGATCAATTGGTTGTACATTTCACCGCCCACGTCCACATTGGTCATGTGCCCGATTCCAAACTTATCCAGATAGGGATAGAACACATCGGTGTTCATCTCGTCTGCCAGCCATGAGAGGCACACATTCAACGAGTGCTGCATGCAGCCGGTCATGTTCTGGGGTCCCCATGCGCCGCCATCCCAGTTGTAAACCGTGATGCCGCCGTAGGAGTAGGAGCCGGTATCCACAAACACGGTGTCCGGCGTCACCGTTCCACTATCCAGTGCGGCAGCCATGGTGAGCACCTTGAATACCGAGCCTGGCTCGTAGGTCTCGCTCACCACCCGGTTGAAGGGGGTGCTGCCCGGGTAGATCTCACCCAGGCGGGAATATTCATTCAGGTTCATGCGTGGGGTGCTTGCCATGGCAAGGATCTCGCCTGTTTCAGGGTCCATGACCAGAATGACGCCGTAATCGGCACGGTTTTCTTCCACTGCCTTATCCAGAATGCGTTCCACTTCCACCTGGATCTCACGGTCAATGGTCAACACCAGGCTGGCGCCGGGGGGAATTTCGGGGATCTTGCCGGTGCGCGCCGGGTTGCGAACACGGGTCCATTCCAGCCCGACACCGGAGAGCATGTTGTCGTAATTCTCTTCCACCCCGGCGAATGGTTTGGGATTGTCCAGGTCCAAAAAGGTGTAAAAGCCCAGAATGTTGGATGCAATATCATTTTCAGGATAGGTGCGTTCCAGATGCGAGCTGAACACCAGACCTTCCAGCGACGGAGCCGTTTGCCCGCGTTTGAGGCGCATGCTGGCGGCGCGCTCGTTGTACTCGTCGATTTTGTTGTCGAGAATATGGTACTGCTTCTCAGTGATGCTGGGTGAAAGCATGATGTACAGCAGGTTCAGCTCAACCGCTTCGTTGACCTTGGTGGTCAGCATGTTGTAATCCAGATCGGTCACCAGGGCAACTTCCTTGATGATGCTGTCAGTATCAGGATTGTTTTTTAGGTCAATACCCACTTCATACGCTTTGCGATTTCCAGCCAGCAGCGTGCCGTAGCGATCATAGATGTTGCCGCGCGCCGGGCGCAGGTTGATGGTTTCAACATCGTAATTGCGCATGCCGTATTCCAGCAGGTCTTTGCCAACCGGAATGGTCTGCAGACGGATCATTTGCAACAGAACCAGGGCAATCACAATCGTGACTGCGCTGGCGATCAATTTCAAACGCCACGGGGTCAGGGTTTTCATTCGATCGCTCCTGGGTGGGGGATCTGGGTGAAATCCTGAAAGAACCACTCCCAAAGTGATTCGCGATATTCAGGCAAAATCACCGCGCTGACATCGGGCTGGGTTGGCAGGGCGGGGGCAAGTTCAGGGGTGGTGCGGCCGGGGTATTCAGGCATGGGGATGTAAATAATGTTTTGTGCCTGCAAAGGCTCAAACCCCATTTCGCGGGCGCGCTCATTCATGACCGATGTGGAAGTAACCATTGCCAGTCGCGCTTCCAGGTCAGATATTTCGCGCAGCAGGATCTGCTTGCGGTCATCGTAATCGAGGATCAACAGGCCGGCGGCAGCAGATTGGGCTGAGATAAACAGATAAGTTCCAAACACCAGAGAAACAGCCACCACACCCAGCAGGATGACACCCATCCTCTGGGTCTGTACGCGCCACGGCGCCTGTTGGTATGCCTGTTTAATGCGGCTTCTCATCATTTCTTCCTGTAAAAAGAGTCTGTTTTTTTGAGGACTCTTGCAACACTCATGCCATTATGACAATTTCTCTGCCACGCGCAGTTTGGCGCTTCTTGCACGCGGGTTGCCATTAATCTCTTCCTGCGTCGCCACAATGGGGTGGCGGTTGATTTCCTTAATGCTGGCTCTGTGCCCGCACACACATACCGGCTGTTCTGGCGGGCAAATGCAATCGCGACTTTCGCGCCGCATAAACTGTTTGACCAGGCGGTCCTCAAGAGAGTGAAAGGATATAACTGCCAGCCTGCCGCCAGGTTCCAGAGCCGCCACGGCTTTTGGGAGGGTTTCTTCAATGGCGTTCAGTTCGTCATTGACGGCAATGCGCAGTGCCTGAAAGGAGCGGGTGGCAGGATGGATGCGGTATGACTGCCCCTGCCGTCCGGCTGCCCTCTTGATCACTGCTGCCAGTTGCAGCGTGGTCTGGTATGGGCGGTTCTGTACAATGGCTCTGGCAATGCGCCGGGCAAGTTGTTCTTCGCCGTACTTCCAGAGGATCTCCGCCAGATCGGTTTCATCCCACTGGTTGACCACCTGCCCGGCGGTCAGGCGTTGGGTTGGCCCAAAACGCATATCCAGCGGGCCGTCGGTCTGAAAAGAAAACCCGCGGTCGGGGGTGTCCACCTGCATGGAGGAAACGCCCAGGTCAAAAACAATGCCGTGCACGCTTTCCCAGCCAGCTTCTGCCATCACCTCGTCCAATTGGCGGTAGGAAGCCTGCACCAGCATGGCGCGCTCACCGTAGGAAGAGAGACGCTGGCTTGCGAGCGCCAGCGCCTGGGGGTCGAGATCGAGACCGAGGAGTTTGCCGTGCGGTGCACTGGCCGCGAGAATTCCGGCGGAGTGCCCTCCAGCGCCCAGGGTTCCGTCCAGATAGCGTTTGGGGCTGATTGGACGGAGAGCAGTTATAATTTCATGGTAAAGTACTGGTAAATGCGGAACCTCAGAATATCCGGGTAGTTCACTCATGTTACATGACCGTTATGTCGAGCGAGGAATACTTTTCGGCCATGGCTTGCTGATCCCGCAGCACCTGGTCCTTCTTGCGCCATTCCTCTTCAGACCAGATCTCGAAGAACCGGCCTGCACCAACCACGATGGCGTTTGCGGTCAGCCCGGCATCATCGCGCAAGAATTGCGGGATAAGAATGCGTCCGGCGCGATCAAATTCCACCAGGCTGGCTTTGCCAAACATGTGACGCATCAGGTCGCGCGCGGTTGCGTTGGTAATGGAAAGTTGGCCCACGGCTGTGTAAACCTTCTCGAAAACATCAGCAGGCCAGACCACCAGATTGCCGTCAAAGCCAACCGTCACGTAAGCGCCCTGTTCAAGCAGCACGCGAAAACGGGACGGAATGGTCATCCGGCCCTTTTCATCAATGGTGTGCTCGAACTGTCCGAAGAACATGCGTTCTACCTATCCCTGATATGCTGCGCGCCGGATGTCTCCGGCGCGTTGGATGTTTTTCTGGTTTACTTTTGTCTTGCAGCCGGGTGTTTTCCGGCCAGATTCACCACAATTACCCACTTTTTTACACTTTCTCCCACAGTATATACGAATCAGCCCCAATATGCAAGTATCTTGCCAATTTGTAAGCCGTGCAATCTCCAACCATTCTGCCAGAAAGGAAATCAATGAAACCACAACTGTTTGCTTTACTGACCGCCATCTGTTGGGGAGTGGGCGGGTATTTCGAGAAAAAGGGACTGCATCTGGGCAACCTGTCTCCAACCATGGGCATCACCATCCGCACCGGGGTGGCGTTGATCATTCTGGGTGTGGCATCTTACCCGCAATGGAAGATGCTGCCGCAGGCGGGACCGAAAGCCCTGCTGTACATGGTGATCGGTGGTGGGGTGGTGGCTGGTGCAGCCGGCATGTTGTGCTTTTACACAGCCATCAAGGGCGCTCCGCTGACGCGCGTAATGCCCATCGCCTTCACTTCTCCATTGTTTGGGGCCTTGATGGGGATTATTCTGGCGGGAGAACCGTTGACCGTAAAAACCGTGATTGGGATGTTGCTTACGGTTGCGGGTATTGTTGTGCTGACGATTTAGTTCCTGCGCCCGGAGTGTGCATTTCCAGTGCATTGACCGTGTCCTACCATTAAGATGCAGAGGGGATGATTTCTCATCCCCTCTGTGAATTCCTTTCAACCATCAAACCTGCCAAAGTATAACAAAAGAAACCCTGATAACCATTTTTTCTTAACTGTCGCATATGCCCGGCAGGTGGATGATAAAGCGCGATCCTTTTCCCAGCTCGCTTTCCACGTGGATGCTGCCGTGATGATGTTCGATCACCTCCCGGGCGATGGACAGGCCCAAACCCACACCGCGGAACAATCGTCCGTTGACTTCATCCAGATGGTAAAACCGCTTGAAGATGTGCGGCAGGGCTTCGGGGGGAATGCCAACCCCGTCATCCTGAATGATGACGCGCACGTCGCCATCCTGTTCAATAACAACAATGCGCACATTCCCGCCATCCGGTGAAAACTTGATGGCATTATCCAGGAAGGATTGAAAAGCACGGGCCAGGCTGCGGTCGTCGCCAGAGACACGGGGAAGTGATGAAACCGTGTTAAGCACCAACCCCACCTTGTTGTTGTCAGCCACAACGCGGTGCTGTTCAACGGTGTTGGTCAACACCTCGCTGATATCCACCGGGCGAAAGTCGGGAAGGATCAGATCCATTTCCTGCAGGAAGAGGATGTCATTGGTCAGGCTGGTGATGTCGCTCAGATGGCGACCGACCACTTCAAGCGCCGTGGTGAGGGCATCGCCGTGAATACTCCCGGATCTAATTAAATGAAGAAAGCCATTGGCAGCCATCAAGGGAGTGCGCAGTTCGTGGGCGATGGTGGTGAGAAATTCGTGACGGGCATATTCAAGTTCAGCCAGTTGCTGGTAGGCATCTGCCAGCTCACGGGCTTTTTCGCGCAGATCGCCGATGGCCATGTCGTCGTTTTCCCGCAACCGGCGGCTGACTTCGCGTACGACGGCAAGCGATATACTGGAACTGCGTTCCAGCAGGCTGGAGAAGGCGTCCTTTGAGATCATCAACAGGCGGGAAGGTGTGGTTGTGGTGACCGAGGCAGCCCGCGGAGCATTATGGACAATGGCCATTTCCCCAAAGAAATCACCGGGGTGAAGCATCTTCATCAACCGGCTCTGGTTGCCATCCATTAATTTGGTCACGCGCACTTCGCCATCCAGCAGAATGTAGAAATCCGTTTCGAAGGCATTCTCGTGGCATAATATGGTTTCAGCGGGACACTCAATCAGCCGGGCACGATCACACATTTCGTCAGCGTCCTGATCGTTAATGCCAGGGAATGCGCGTTGGAGGACGTCACGTGGGATGATTTGTGAATCCATTCTGCCAGCCTCTCCTGCCAACCATAAAAATAATCACGGGGTAGATCACTATTGTATCAGGAGACACAAAAAATATGAGCCGCATCACCGATCCGGAATACAATCGGGCAGTTCAATATCGTGACGCATCCAGACTCAACACCCGCGCCGGGTTGCACGAGCGTTTTGGTCGGAATCCGGTTGCGTGGTTGCATTGGTTGTTTGAACAAATGAATGTCCCGCAAGGGGCAAGGGTGCTGGAATGTGGCTGCGGTACAGGAGCCCTTTGGACACAAAATGCCGCCCGGTTGCCCGAAGGTCTTGAGGCTGTCCTTACCGATTTATCGGTCGGGATGTTGAACACCTGCGCTCAAAATTTGGTTGGCTGGCAGGGGTTTTCATTTGCCACATGCAGTGTGCTGGCGCTGCCTTTTCCAGACGGCAGTTTTAACCGGGTGACGGCAAACCACATGCTTTATCATGTGTCTGATGTGGGCAAAGCAGCCGCTGAAATGGCGCGGGTGATGATGCCCGGTGGGGTGTTGACCGCCGCCACCAACGGGTTGACCAACATGCAGGAAATGCACGACCTGGTGGTGGAAGTGGCCGGGCTGAAAGACTGGCAGCCGCCTGTGGTGGTATTTGCGTTGGAAAACGCACCGAAGCTGCTGGGGGAGAGCTTCAGGGATATTGAGGTGGTGCGTTATTCAGATGAACTATGGGTGACCGAGGTGGAGCCGCTGGTGAAGTACATCGTCTCGGCTGCCAGTTATTTCATGGTGGAAGCCAACGAACGGTTCATCCATGAACTGGAAGAAAAAATCAGCCGCAGAATTGCGGCTGAAGGCGGCTTTCATATTCGCAAGGATACCGGCATGGTCAAAGCCGTCCGGCGGTGAGCATCAAGTGCAAGGCAGAATGACTTCGCCCATGCGTGAGACGTCGTAACCCGGCAGTGACCGGATATCATTTTGGAAATCAGGCTCACGGGCGAGTTCAAACAGCGGGTCAAGCAAGCCTGATTTTACATATTCACATGGAATCACCAGGTCATACCGCTCGATGAAGAGGGGGATGAAATCAAGGTTGAGTGCATTGGCCGCGGCGGCGATGCCCAGGCCGCAATCGGCGCGGTGACTGGAAACAGCGGCAGCGACGCCCAGATGGGTGTACTCTTCCTGCGCATAGCCATTGACCTGCTCGGGGGTGATGCCGTGCTGTTTGAGCACATAATCCAGCAGTACCCGCGTACCGGCGCCGCGCTGGCGGTTGCTGAAGATCACATCCGGCCGGGCAAGATCCTCAATGTTCTTAATTCCTTTGGGGTTACCCATTGGAACCAGCAGTCCCTGTTCGCGCCCCACCCACACCATCAACATCACCGGTGTATCTGCCAGGTATTGCGGCAGGAAGCTCAGATTGTATTCGCCTGTGTCAGGGTCAAGCAGGTGGGAACCAGCCAGATGCGCCTCGCGCCTGCGGAGCGCCACCAGCCCACCCTGGCTGCCGACATTGGACGATACCAAACGCCGCCCGCGTCCGGCAAGTCTTTCGGCCAGGATGTCCAGGCTCATGTCATGGGATCCAGTGGCAAACAAGGTCTGATCCAGATCGGCGGGGTGGCGGTACAGCCGCACCCGCACCGGTGAGCCTGCTTCCATGCCCTGCACACCGCGCGGCAGTATGGCGATTCCATCAGCGCGCACCAGGGATGTGATTACCCCTGCCCCGCGGGTAAGCGGCGCCGCCAGCAATTGGTCACCCACCCGGCCAACCACCACACGCAGGTAATCATCATCCCCTGGCGGAGAGACCACCTTGCGGGTCAGGTGGGCTTGCACTTCCACTGGTTTTGAAGGAGCGCGTCCCAGCCAGCGTGCAATCAAAGGTTCAACGAATATTTCCCCGGTCAATGCGGCTGACACCGGATAACCCGGAACGCCAATGATGGGAACCAGGCCACCGGTGGAGCGGCGGATCATGCCGAGGATCACCGGGTGACCCGGGCGTACGGCCACACCGTGCACCAGCAATTGACCCAGTTCTTCAACCACCCTTGCCGAGAAATCCTCAGAACCGGCGGATGAACCGGCATTGAGCAGCACCAGATCAAACCGGTCGGCTGCCTGCTGAACGCGCTGCTTGATCAGGTCAAAATCATCAGGGGTGATCGAAAATCTTTCTGCCTGGCCGCCCCATTGCATAATCTGCGCTGCCAGCACCAATGAATTGTATTCGATGATGTCACCGGCTTTTATCGCTGTACCGGGCGTCACCAGTTCGGTTCCGGTGGGCAGGATGGCAACGCGCGGCGGGCGGCTGACCTGCACCTGCTGATGCCCCGCCGCGACGCCAGCGCCAAGATCAACCGGACGCAAGACCTGACCCGCGGGCAGCACCAGTTGCGATGCCACAATATCCTCTCCGACCGGGCGTACATGCTGCCAGGGGGTTAATGCAGCCCGCAGCCGAATACTGACCGGGTTGCGGACACGGTCTGAGTTGTGCGGCAGGACATTGCCCTCTTCATCCAGCGCTTCCACATTCTCCACTGGCACCACAGCATTTGCCCAGTCAGGAAGCGGATCGCCGGTATCCACATACACGCTTTCTTCATTCATATGGAGAGTAACCGGTTTGGATGGGAGTGCCCCCGCAGTCGCTGAAGCGCGCAGGGCAAAACCATCCATGGCTGAGGCGTGGTAGTGAGGGGAGCAAATCCGCGCCCATACCGGGGCACTTAATACCCTTGCCACAGCATTTTCGTCCAATTGAATGGTTTCGGTCTCCAAAACCTTCCATAGACCGGCTTCCTCCAGGGCCTGTTGAAAACGGGCTTGCGCCTGGTCAAGCGGGATGTCGTGTAAATAGACGGTCATGAGAGTTACCTCGAAAGGGGTTGATTATGCGCCCTGGAGCAACCAGACATCGACGGTTTCACCCGCGCCCAACCCGTTGGCATCGGGCGGTGTGCGTACCAAACCATCGGCGGCGGCCAATGAGAAGATCAAATTGGATTTATAAAAAACTGGTTCTACCAGCCATCCTTGCGCAGTTTTCACCAGCCGCACAGGGGTCCAGTCTTCACGGCCCGCCTGGGAGGGCAGGTTAACATTCAGAACTGCTTTTATGGACGCAATCGGACGGTGTTCCTCGCCCAGCAGGTGGCTGATTAACGCAGGTAAAAACAGGCGGGCGATGACCAGCGCGCTGACCGGATTTCCGGGCAGGCCAAGCACGGCTTTTCCGCTGCACACTCCAAGAATGGTGGGTTTGCCTGGCCGCACATTCACGCCGTGCACCAGAACGCCAGGAGAGCCGGCGCGGTTGACCACGTCGGCGGTCAGGTCGCGGGTGGAGGCGGAAGACCCGGCGGTGATCACCAGTGCGTCGCACTCCTCCAGCCCGGCCGAGACTGCTGCAGACAGCGCCTGTGCGTTGTCTGGAATAATGCCGTAGAAACGCGGAATGCCGCCCAAAGAGCTGACCAAAGCGCCCAATGAATGGCTGTTGATGTCGCGAACCTGTCCGGGAGCGGGGGTTTGGTCAGATGGGATGACCTCGTCGCCGGTGGAAATGATGCCGATTAACGGCTGTCGTGCCACTCCAACCTCGGGGGTTCCCAGCGCCATCAAACCGCCGATTTCTTCCGGACGCAGGCGTTTCCCGGCACTCAGGACCAGGCTGCCCTGTTCCACATCCTCACCGCGCCGCACCACATTTTCACCCGCGGCAACGGCTTTCATGATTTCCACCTCGCCTGCTCGTACAGACTGGGTGTGTTCGATCATCATCACCGCGTCTGCGCCATCCGGCAACATGCCGCCGGTATGGATCAACGCGCATTGCCCGCTTATCAGGCGAAACCCCGGGGCAGCGCCCATCGGAACTTCGCCAATCTGATTCAAATATCCGGGCAGGCTGTCACTGGCGCCGTGGGTGTCGGATGCAAGCACGGCATATCCATCCACTGTGGAACGGTCAAATGCAGGCAACGGTTGATGGGCATGCACAGCACTGGCGCACACCCTGCCAAGCGAATTTGTCACCGGCAACCACTCCACAGCCGGGTTGGATGCGGGTAGATGCTCGATCCAGCGGGATAAAGCCTGTTGTGGGGGCAGCAGGGTCAGGAATTCGGGCATGGATCAGCCTGTCCAAAGCGCGAAAGCCAGAGCGTATGCGGTGATGGCGAAAAGGCCCACTGCAAGAATTCGGATCAGGCGCCAGCGTGGGGGCGCACCAGACGCCACCTGAACCATGACAAATACCAGAAAACCGGCAACCGGCAGGCTGAGCAGGGCAGGCCAGGTGAGCGGCCATGGCAGACCCAGCAGGGCGGCCACGCCGATCAAGAGATAGGAACTGAGCGCCAGAATATTTGCCAGGTTCATGCCCGGCTGCCATCCCAGGCGTTCCATCATGGTTTCAGGGGCGCGGCTGCGCAGTGAATAATGTTCCAGAGACAGGTAAAGCTTCATTGCCAGGTACAGCGCGGTCAAAGGAAACGCCAGCATGGCAAGCAAACGGTGCAGTTCGCCGACCTGAAAGACGTAGCCCAGGGCGGGGATTAATGTGCCGATTAACACCGCTTCAGCCAGTTCGCCGTAGCCGTGGTTTGCCAGCCGTACCGGGGGAACTGCGTAGAAAAATGCCAGAACAAAAGCGGTGCCGAGTAAAACCAGCGCAGTCGGGTTGAAAGCACCGCTGGAGAAAAGCAGCACGGTCAATACTGCACCCACCGCCAGAATGCTCAACGCCGCCTGCAGCAACACCCTGGCATGTAATATTTGCTGCTGTTGGCGCTGGCGATCACTTCCTGCCGGTTGTTCCAGCTCCTCAAAGTAGGCATTGAGAAAGTACGCCGCCAGTTGCAGCAGGGTGGCCACGCCCTGACCAAGAAAATAAACATTCCAGCTAATATCCCGCCCCAGAAAATCAGCGATGCCGACCCCAAGAGCGTACACCCCCACCCCTGCCAGTAGCGCCCAGGGTTGAGCGGCGTTCACCAGAACTTGCAGGCCATTCTTTTTGGTTTCCTTCATGAGTTATTCCTCGCAAACGTTTAACTGGCGCGCAGATATGGATAAATTTTACTCAAACCAGCCGATAGCCGCCATCCACAGCAATGCACTCTCCGGTGATGTATTGGTGTTCAATCAAGAATAACACGGCAGAAGCCACCTCAGCCGGTTCTCCCTGGCGTTTGATCGGCAGCCGCTCAACCAGGCGCTGCCATTTTTCATCAGGGACATCATCTGCAGGCAGAATTAACCCCGGTGCAACGGCGTTGACGCGAATATCGGGTGCGAGCGCGCGTGCCAGCAGCCGCGTCAGGGTCAGGAGCGCATCCTTGCTGATGATATAAGCCGGATAGGCAACCCATGCCTTGCCTGTGCCGCTATCGGTGATATTGATGATCACCCCACCAGGGGGCATGCGCTGTGCGGCAAGCTGGCTGCACAACCACGGTGCACGCAGATTGAGATTCATCACCGCATCCCACTCAACGGATGACATGTTGCGCAGGTCGCCGGCAGCCATGACCGCAGCCGAATTGACCAGCACCCGCAGCGGGTGGGGGAGGGCATCCAGCCGGGAGAACATGGTACGCGTCTGGTCTTCATCAATGAGATCGGCTTGCAGCAAATGTGCCTCCATGCCGATTTCATTAATCATGCGTGCGGTTTCAAGGGCTTCCGCCTCAGCGTGATGATAATGCAGGCCAATGGCATATCCGGCTCTGGCAAGACAGAGTGCGATCTCGCGCCCCAACCGGCGACCTGCGCCTGTCACCAGGGCCAGTCCATTGTGGTTGGGTTCATGTTTTTGCATGAGGTGGTCAGCTCCTGAAGAAATTTGACATAAAAAACCACAAATTGGCAGGGCGTTCTGCCAGACGGCGCATGAAATATGGATACCAGTGCGAACCGTACGGCACGTATACCCGCACACGGTAACCATCCTGCACCAGTTGCTGTTGCAGATCACGGCGAATGCCATATAACATTTGAAACTCAAACGCCTGACGGGGAAGATTCATTTCATCGGCAAGCCGGCGGGCATACACAATGCGGCGGGGATCATGCGTGGCTATTGCCGGCAGGGGGGGCACACGGCCATCCGGTGTGGCAAGCGGGTGGGCGCAAGCGTGGGCACTCTCGAAAAGCTGTTTTACCAGGCGGTCATAATGGTCATCCACATCGGCTTTGTCCGGAAACGCCACCGACGGCGGTTCTTTATATGCACCTTTGCACAGGCGCACCGGTGTGCAACCTGTCTGTAAAGAAGCGACATCCTGCGTGGATCGATAAAGATAAGACTGGATGACCACACCCAGCAGGGAAAAACCCTGTGCGCAAGCCCACCTGTACATTTCCAACGTGGAGTCTGTCAAGGAGGAGTCTTCCATATCGAGGCGGATAAAAATGGAATGGCACGCCGCTGTTTCCAGGATCAGACGGAGATTTGTGCGGCACAGATCCTCATCCAATGTCTGGCCAATCTGGCTCAGTTTGATGGATACATTGGCGCGTACGTCGCTGTTGTGGATGATCTCGAGCAAACGAAGGATTTCAGCAGTGGCCGCCCTGGCTGCTGCGGCATCGGTGGTGTTTTCTCCAAGGTGGTCCAGCGAGGCATCCAGGCCGGCTGCATTCAGAGCCTTGACTGCCTCGATTGCCTGGTCAGCATTTTCGCCGGCAATGAAACGGGAAGCCGCCCGCCATGCAGGTTTCCATTTGGTGATGGCGCGTTGTGCCCAGCCTGCTTTTGATAGTGCAATGAAGAAACCCTTAAACATTTAACCCGTGACCCCCGCCCGTTATTGGTTTTCTGTGATTGTAACATACGCCCCACCGGTCTCAATATGCTGTAGAGTGTGAGCTGCAGGAGGAAAATGAGGAAACCGGAAATTGAGTCCCCATGATGTTTGACAAGCGGTTAAAAAGTAATGTACTATACTTAATGATGTCTTCAGGGAGATCCATTGCATCCCAAAGAGTATCCATGAACCCCATATCAGGAGGAAAGTAGTGAAACGATTTTCATTGCTCGTACTGGCTGTACTTGTCATCATGAGCCTCGGGCTTGCTGCCTGCCAGAGCGCGGCTCCTGTGACCAAAATTGGCGGCCCAGAAGACTTGAGTGGCAGGAAAGTGGGCGCTCAACTGGGCACCACCGGCGCCATGGAGGCGGAAAAAATCGAAGGCACTGAGCTGAAGACTTACGACTCCATTGACCTGGCTTTCCTCGACCTGACCAACGGTCAGATTGATGCGGTCATTGCCGATTATCCCACCGCGCTGGGCTTCATTGGGCAGAATCCTGACAAGCTGACCACCGTTGGCGAGGTCTTCACCGATGAGTCATACGGCATTGCGGTCTGCAAGACCAATCCTGAACTGCTGGACAAGATCAACGCCGGCTTGCAGGCAGTCAAGGATGACGGCACCACGGCAAAACTTGAAGCCAAGTGGTTGCAGGGAACCGGTGAAGGCGAGATGATCGCTGTGCCTGCCCCGGTTGAAGGCGCTCCCACCGTGCGTGTGGCCACTGACGCCACTTTCCCGCCCTTCGAGACGGTTGACGAGGCCACCCAGGATCTGACCGGTTTCGATGTGGAAATGATGAATGCCATCGCCGCCAAGGCTGGCATCAACATCGAATGGGTGAATATTGGCTTTGACCCCATGCTGGCTGGCCTTGCCCAGTGCCAGTATGATGTCGCCATTGCTGCCATTACCATTACACCAGAGCGGGCTGAACAAATGGCTTTTTCAGAGCCATATGTTGAGGCTGGCCAGATTGTGGTGGTTTTGAAGCAAAACGCTAAATAACCTAGGACAATGAGACTGCGAGGGGGGAAACCTCCTCGCAGTCCTATCAGGGATAATTACGCCGTGAAATCAATTCCTACCGCCGACAGACCCGAAGGTCACATTACTGGCGCTCCTGCCGCCCCCGCCCGCCGCTACGATCCGTGGTGGCTGCTTGTGGCAGCGGTGATTGCTTTGATTGTGATCCTGATGACCGCCCAGCCGGATCCTTTCCGGCGGATTGTTTTGTTTGTCTCAGACGGCATCTGGATCACCATTGTGGTGACGTTTGTTTCGTTCTTTTTGGTGCTGGTCACCGGCCTGATTGCGGCACTTGGCCGCATGTCTCGCAATCGCATCATCAACGGCATTTCCACGGTGTATGTTGAAGTTGTTCGCGGCATCCCGTTGCTGGTGCAATTGTTGTTTTGGTATTTTGCTTTTCCATCTGTCATTCAAGGTCTGGGAAATGCCCTCAATATTGAGGCACTCAAGAATTATCTGGCGAACCCCATCGCCATGGCTGTACTGGGCATCACCTTTTGTTATGCAGCTTACATGTCTGAGGTGTACCGCGCTGGCATCCAGTCCATCTCCAAAGGGCAGATGGAAGCTGCGCGCAGCCTGGGCATGTCTTATGTACAGGCCATGCGCTATGTTATTTTGCCGCAAGCCGTGCGGGTGATCCTGCCTCCGGTGGGCAATGAGTTTATCTCCATGCTCAAGGACTCATCACTGGTGAGTGTGGTGGCCGTGGCTGACATGACCCGCCGTGGCCGCGAGTTCATGGCGGCAAACTTCATCCCTGTTGAAACCTGGAGCATGATCGCGCTATTGTATCTGGTCATGACCCTCTTCTCTGCCCGGGTGGTCACCTGGATAGAGCACAAAACCCGGCTGGATCGGTAACCCGAAGGTGAACAATGGAAGAACCCATCATTCAAATTAAAGATGTTCACAAATATTTCGGGCATGTACATGCGCTCAAGGGTGTCAGCCTGAATGTCAACCGGGGTGAGGTGGTGGTGGTGATCGGGCCATCCGGCTCGGGAAAATCCACCATGTTGCGCTGTATCAACCGGCTGGAGGAGTTCAACAGCGGCTCCATTGTGGTTGACAACATTCCGCTTGATACGGCTGCCAACATTAACGCCGTGCGAACCGAGGTTGGCATGGTATTCCAGCAGTTCAATCTCTTCCCGCACCTCAGCGTGCTGGATAACATCACCCTGGCACAGCGCATCATTCGCAAACGCAGCAAGGCAGAGGCGCTGGATGTTGCCATGGAACTGCTCAACAAGGTTGGCATCCCAGAGAAAGCCCAGGCGCTGCCTGGGCAGTTGTCAGGTGGGCAACAGCAACGCGTTGCCATTGCCAGGGCGCTGGCAATGAACCCCAAGATCATGCTGTTTGATGAACCCACCAGCGCACTTGACCCCGAGATGATCCAGGAAGTGCTGGACGTGATGCTCAAGCTGGCGCAGGAGGGCATGACCATGGTGGTGGTTAGCCACGAAATGGGATTTGCGCGCGCCGCGGCCAACCGGGCGATTTTCATGGATAACGGCCTCATCGTCGAAGAGGCGCCCCCTGATGTTCTGTTTACCAACCCAACGGAGGAACGCACCAAGTTGTTCCTCTCCAGAGTGTTATAAACCTCAATTTTCCACAAAAAGACACCCGCCCCAGGCGGGTGTTTGATTTTGGCTGCCTTACACTTATATTCAATTTTTGACTTTTCGCATTATTTGTGCTATTCTACGGGTTGCGATTCAACAGAAACGGGAGAATGACCAATCATGCAGCGCGAGCGCGTATCAGAAAATGTTTACTGGTTCCAGAGTGATATTTATGCACAGGTCACTGCCGGTGTGGTCACGGGTTTGCAGTGGGCGGTGGTGATTGATACTCTGGCCATCCCCGAAGAGACGCTGGCGATGCGCTCGTTCATCGAAGAGGAACTCAACGTTCCGGTTCGCTACATCATCAACACCCATAATCATGCTGATCACACCTGGGGAAATTGCTTCTTCCCCGGTGCAACGATCATTGCTCATGAATTGTGCCGCCAGGTGATGGTGGAACGCGGCGCCCATGCGCTCGAAGCCGCCCGCCGGCAGGACCCAGCGTTTAAACAGGTCAAGCTGGTTCCACCGCAACTGACCTTTTCTGACGGTTCCATCTCCTTGCGGGTTGGAAAGAAAAACCTGATCATTTCCCATACACCCGGCCACAGCCCGGACGGCATTTCTGTGCTGGTGGAGGAGGATCGCATCCTGTTTGCTGGCGACGCCTTTTTACCCCTCCCTTATATTGTGGATGGCGATATTGATCAGCTCATCAACACCATCAAGCAGGTGGGCAAGATGGGGCTGGAGAATATTGTGCAAGGCCACGGGGATATCATCCTGCGCGGCGAGATCGAGTCGGCGGTGCGGGAAAATGTCAATTACCTGACCTCCATTCGTAAATCGGTGCGCGCTGCGGCAAAAAGAAAGAACCCCATCGATGCGTTGGCCATGATCGATGTGGATTCTTGTGGGAAAAGCCGGGTCTACCTGGGCGGGCTTGCCGAAGACCTTCACCGGCGTAATATCAGGGCGCTTTACAAGACCGTACTGGCTGAAGAGGCCAATGGGATGAGCCCCGAAACAGCCGGAACCCCCACCCCCGAAGAAGAACCCCTCTAAATTATATTTTTCGTTGTTTGCTGCGAATATATGCGCGCAACCCAACCATGCGCTCGGTGCCCTGCGCCAGGCGTTCAAGGTTGGGTCTTAGTGCATACAGCACAATGATCAGCGCCAGCACCCCGTAAACGATGTATTCAGCCGGCGATGCCCCCACCGCAGCCCGGTAGATAAAGATGCCAGTGGCGATCACCGCCACGCTGATGGTGGTCACAGAGGCATATCCGATCAGCAGAAAAACCAGCGCACCGATGGGGAGGATGATGACCCAGCTTTGCGTCCACAGGGCAATGGCTCCACCCAGGGCGGTTGCACCGCCTGCCCCGCCGCGGAAACGCACCTTGCCGTCGTTACCGCGTTCCTGCAGGAAGACCGAATAATTGTGGCCGATGATTGCCATCACCGCGGCCAGCACCTGCAGCCAGGTGTCACCGGGTTGCAGCAATTGCACGATCCATCCAGAGGCCACACCCTTCAGCACGTCCATACCGGCGGTGAGCAAGCCTGCGATCAACCCCGCGGCGCGCAGGGCATTGGTCCCGCCTGTTCGACCGCTTTCCACCTGACGAAGATCTTTTCCATTAATCAGCTTGACGATAATCAACCCGGATGGGATGGAACCCACCAGATAGGCAAGGATGAGGGCGGTGATGCTCGCTGCAAGAACCATATAATTTTGTTCCTCCTGACAGATAAAACACCGGGTCTGTTCCCCGGTTACGCAGGTTCAATCATAACAGGGATGGCGTGTGCCTGTCCATCCATGATTTCGTAAGCATGCAGGTTCCATGCGCCTGAAGCGTTACGGCTGAGGATGACCACAGCGCTTTCTGGATAGTTGTGCTCTGCAAGGTCAGTGGGCGAGGGGTGGGGTGGGCCATCCGGATGGGAATGATAAATCGCAGTCATCTCGCGTTCAGGGAAGATGGCCTGCATGGCCGCCCATTGCCCGGCAGGGTTCATACGAAAACGCACCGGGCTGCGCAATTCATTTTCAATTTCGAATACCTCGGAAACAGATTCGCCCACCCCGGCCAGAATGCCGCAACATTCCAGTGGAACCTGGTTGCGGGCATGGGTGATGATTTGATCGCGAATGGCAGCCGGCAGGCGCAGGCATGACCTCACACCAGGCCTCCCAGCGCAATTGCCAGACCCCAGATGACGACCAGCATGAGCACCGGTTCAATCCACAGCGTGCGGCCAGGGCGTTGTTCAATCAACGCTCCTGCCAGGCTGGTGAGCGCGTAGGCAGGGCCCAGAATGAGCAGCCCGTAGCTTAATGGCCGAATGGGCAGGTAGTGAAATGCCAAGGCGAGCTGTCCCACCACCACGGCAATGGCAGCCGCCCATGCCCACAACCACCTGCCTCCCAACCGCATATACAGTGAGCGCAGCACCACCAGAAAAATGGTGATCACCACAGCGGGGATGATCAAATACAGGCGCAGGCTGCCCGCGCGGATGGTGATGGTGAGGATCAACGCAAGCGCAAAAGACAGTGCGGTAAGCCCCACCGTGGCGGGTGCGTACAGCGCGCCGGAGAGATCGACCGAGATGTATTCTGCAATGAACACCAGAATGAGCAGCAGCGCACCGAACCCCAGCACCCCCCACCAGCCAGGACCTGGCTCAATGGAGCTCAAGGGTACTCCGATCACCCAGGCAGTCAGGGCTGGCAGCATCCAATGCTGGATGGTGGTTTGCCCACCCAGGTCGGGGTGCGAGCGGATCAGCCAGTCTGCGCCAACCGCAGCCAGTACCGCCACCAGCAATCGTACGACCGATTGCACGCTGAGATCAATGGAAAAGAAGAAGCCGGGTAACTGCAAGCCCAATTGATCGCCACCAAGGTTGATGAATGATGCCAGAACATAGGCAAGTAATATGGAGGCGACCAGAATGGACAGGCGATCAGCGTCAGGGAGGTTGGGGCGTTCTTCCATCTCAATAAATTGTATCGCCCAAGTCCCAAAACCGCAATTGACGGACATTGCTTGACGGAATTGAACAAAAATTCTATAATATGAAACGAGGATGACCCCGTAACGCGGGAAAAACGTCTGTAGTGATTTATGGTAAAATCAACGTTTATGGAAGGTCAAACTGACAGCATCACCATCAGCCCACCGAAACTGTTTGAATCACTCACGGTGGGTTTTAATACGGTAACCAATAATCTGCACCTGGTCATTCCACCATTGGTGCTGGATTTGTTCCTGTGGTTGGGGCCCCATTTGCGCATCCGCGATGTGATGATGCCGCTGTGGGAGGAGTACAACCGCATGGTGGTGCAGATGGGTGACCAGACCATGATCGAATGGGTGGGGCAGGTGCGCGAGATGTATGATGTATTACTGACCCGCTTTAACCTGTTCTCCATGCTGCGCACCTATCCGGTTGGGGTTTCCAGCCTGCTGTCGGCTTACTCACCGGTTGAAACCCCCCTGGGACAGGCTGTCTTCCTGGAAACCACTTCAGTGGGGGCGGCAGTGGGGCTGTGGGTGTTGCTGGCGCTGGCCGGTTTGTTTTTGGGTGCGCTGTACTTCCAGCAGATCGGTCGGGTGGTGCAACCAGTGAAAGCCGGGGATAACACGGCCTTAAAGGATCTGTTCTGGCATTACCTGCAGATGGTTTCGTTAACCCTGATCACAATTGTGTTCATGGTGATCATGCTGATTCCGATCAGCCTGATGGTGGTGGTTGTTGCCATGATCAACCCCGGGCTGGTGCAGATCAGTCTGTTCCTGATGGGGCTGATGGCGTTGTGGCTGCTGATGCCGCTGGTGTTCTCACCGCATGGGGTGTTTGCCTACCGCCTCTCCGCCCCTGCATCCATGTTGACAAGCCTGAAACTGGTGCGCTTCTTCCTGCCGGGCACGGGTTTATTTCTGTTGATCGTCCTGTTGATCAGTCAGGGTATGGATGTAATCTGGCGCATCCCGCCCGAATCATCATGGTTGTTGCTGGTGGGGGTGGTTGGACATGCCTTTGTCAGCACGGCACTGGTCAGCTCCAGTTTTGTCTATTACACCGGTGGTATGCGCTGGATGCAGGAATCACTGCGCAAGGGTACTGGCAACCCCACCGCTGCATTCAAACAATGATCGCGTCCCTTTCCCTGATAATGGGATTCCCTGTGGACCGGTAAGAATATCTATTGCATTGAACTCGTTGGAGGTTATTGTGGCACAAGCAGGGAATCGTCCCCAGACATCTTATACCGCGACCGACATCACCGTACTGGAAGGGCTTGAGGCGGTCCGCCGCCGCCCGGGTATGTATGTTGGTGGTACTGACCTTAAAGCGTTGCATCACCTGGTATATGAGGTGGTGGATAACTCCATTGACGAAGCGCTGGCTGGTTCGTGTGACCGCATCATCGTCACCATTCACCCCGATAGTTCTGTGACCGTTGACGACAATGGCCGCGGCATCCCCACAGACATTCACCCTGAGAAGAAGAAATCGGCGTTGGAGGTGGTGATGACCACCCTGCACGCCGGCGGCAAGTTCGGCTCAGGCAGCTATAAGGTGTCAGGCGGTTTGCACGGCGTGGGCGTCTCGGCGGTGAATGCGCTCTCCGAATGGTGCGAGGTGGAAGTGCGCCGGGAAGGACGGGTGTTCTTCCAGCGCTATGAACGCGGCATCCCGCAGGAGCAGGTCAAGGAAATTGGCAAAGCCAACCCGGGTGAAAGCGGAACCCGTACAACCTTCCGTTTTGACACCACCATCTTCAAGGATGATGTGGATTTTCGCTTTGACACACTGTGTCAGCGTTTCCGCGAGATGGCGTTTGTCACCCGCCAGGTACGCATTGTGCTGATTGACGAACGCGCCCACCGCGAGATGAGCTTTTTCTTTGAGGGCGGCATCCAGTCATTTGTGCGTTACATCAACCGCAACCGCGACAGCCTGCACCCTGTGGTGTACATGGAGAAGGAAATCGAGAACATTGGCGTTGAAGTGGCGGTGCAGTACACCGACGCCTACAACGAATCGGTCTACTCGTTTGCCAACACGATCAACACCATTGACGGCGGCACGCACCTCACCGGTTTGCGCACCGCCATCACGCGTGTGATCAACGATTACGCCCGCAAGAACAACCTGCTCAAGGAAAACGACCCCAACTTCTCGGGTGAGGACACCCGCGAAGGCCTGACCGCGATCGTGTCCGTCAAGCACCCCGACCCGCAGTTTGAATCGCAGACCAAGGTCAAACTGATGAACCCCGAGGTGCAGACCTACGTGACCCAGGTGGTGGGCGAGGCTTTCTATGCCTTCCTGGAAGAGAATCCGTCCGCGGCGCGTGCGATCATCTCCAAATGTCTCACCTCGTACCGGGCGCGTGACGCTGCCCGCAAGGCGCGTGACCTGGTGATCCGCAAGAGCGCGCTGGAAAGCCTGACCCTGCCCGGCAAGCTGGCTGACTGCTCTGAGCGCGACGCCACTCGCACCGAACTGTACATCGTTGAGGGGGAGTCGGCAGGCGGCTCGGCCAAACAGGGCCGCGACCGGCACTTCCAGGCCATCCTGCCGCTGCGCGGCAAGATCCTCAACACCGAGCGTGCCCGGCTGGACAAGATCCTGGGCAACAACGAGGTCAAGGCTTTGATCTCGGCCATTGGAACCGGCGTGGGCGAAACCTTTGACCTGACCAACCTGCGTTACTCGCGCATCATCATCATGACCGATGCCGACGTTGACGGCGCGCACATCCGCACCCTGCTGCTGACCTTCTTTTTCCGCTACATGCCGTCCTTGATCGAAGAGGGCCATCTGTACATTGCCCAGCCGCCGTTGTACCGCATCGCCCACCGCAACCAGGTGCGCTTTGCCTACACCGAAACCGAAAAGGACCGCATGATCAAAGAGATGGGCGGCGAGAAGGCCTCGCTGCAGCGCTACAAAGGTCTGGGCGAAATGAACCCGCAGCAGTTGTGGGAGACCACCATGAACCCCGCCAACCGCACGCTGATGCAGGTGACGATTGACGACGCCGCCGCAGCCGACCGCACCTTCGACATGCTGATGGGCGCGGCCGTGCCTCCGCGCACGCGCTTCATCCAGACCCACGCCAGGGACGTGAGAAACCTGGACGTGTAGGGGTATAAATTTTTTTGAATAAACGAAAGCCATCTTTTGGATGGCTTTTTTGTTTTCCGAACAGGTATCGGAGGATCGGGGTGTCCATCGGAAAGGCAGCGTGGTTGAAATAAATGATAAATGGAGTATACTAATTGTAGCAATATTTGCTACAAGGAGGTTGAAATGGAATTCGTTCCCTATCGGTTATTAAGAAACGAACCCGGTGTACTGCGCCAAAAACTTGAAGAGGATGGGCAACTGGTGGTTACCGTGGATGGAAAACCCTTTGCCATCATGATCGATCTATCTGACAATGACAGCATTGAAGACATTGTGTTAATGGTCTCCAAACTGCGCGCGCAAATGGCAGCCCGGGCAATTCGTTCCCAGGCCCGCCAGAATGGGTTGGACCGGATGACCGATTCGCAGGTTGATGAGGTCATTCAGAAGACACGGCAGGAGCGGAAGAAATAATGCTGGTGGTTCTGGACACCAATGTGGTTGTCAGCGGGTTGTTAAATGGCACAGGGTTCCCGGGTAGGATAATGGACCTGGCGCTTGATGGTCATTTTCAGGTTGCCTATGACGATAGGATACTGGGGGAGTACGAAGATGTTCTGGCTCGTCCGGAATTACGGATAAATCCAGCGCGTGCGCGAGAGGTGATTGCATTCATCGAACTAAATGGATGTCACACTGAGGCCGCCCCACTTCTCCTGGATGAGTTTGCTGATCCGGATGATCTACCCTTTGTCGAGGTATTCATAACCGCGAATGCACAGGCTCTGGTAACCGGAAACATAAAACATTTCTTAGCATTGATTACTCAGGGCATGGCCATTCATACGCCGGCTTCATTTATGCAAAAATTTTTCCCAAATGAATAAATCCCCCTATGAGGCGGAGGGAGCAGGATTGTCATGATGCGTCCGACGCCAGTTTGTAAGATGCGCTGATGGAAAGCCAGGCGCAGATTCTGTATAATACCCTCATAAGCAAGCCAGCCTGACGGGGAGAATAGAGGGGTAAGTATGATTAAATATCTGCGTTTTCGAGCTGAAGACCTGCACGCTTTCATGGTGCGTTTTTTCTGCAAACTGGGCGTTTCTGAGCCGGATGCGGTGGTGGCGGCGGATGTTTTACTGGCTGCCGACATGCGCGGGGTGGAGTCGCACGGCATCATCCGGCTGAACACCTATTACGGTTCGCGCCTGCGCAAAGGATTGATTGACCCAACCTCACCGGTGACGGTGGCGCGTGAGACGCCCACCACGCTGCTGCTGGACGGCGGCAACGGGCTGGGGCAGGTGATCGCCAAACAGGCCATGACCCGCTGCATTGAAAAAGCCAGGGAGATGGGCGTTTCAATGGTGACGGTGCGCAACAGCAATCATTACGGCATTGCCGGGTATTATGCCATGATGGCGCTGCCGCATGACATGATCGGGATCAGCTTTACCAATTCGCAACCGCTGGTGGCGCCCACCTACGGCTCAGCGCCGATCATCGGCACCAACCCGATTGCCGTTGCAGTTCCAACGCTGGAGGAACGCCCTTACGTGCTGGACATGGCGACCTCGATTGTGCCAATCGGCAAGGTGACCGTGTACGACAAAGCCGGAAAACAGATGCCAGAGGGCTGGGGGATCAACGGGCGCGGCGAGATCACGCAGACCCCGGCTGAGGTGCTCACGGGCGGGGCGTTGATGCCGCTGGGTGGGGTGGATTTCATGTCCGGCTACAAGGGCTACGGGCTGAGCCTGTGGGTCGATATCTTCTCGGGGGTGCTGTCCGGCGCGGCGCACGGCGCAGCGGTGGGGCGCAGCGGGGCATCGGGTCAGGCAAACGTGGGGCATTACTTTGCCGCCATGCGCGTGGATGCCTTCCGCGATGTGGAGGAATTCAAGCGTGACATGGATGCAACCATCCGCGAACTCAAGACCTCGCCAAAGGCGGTGGGACAGGAGCGCATCTTTATTCACGGCGAGAAGGAGTTTGAACGCAGCGAGTACAACCTGCAGCACGGTGTACCATTGATGGCAAGCGTCGCCAGGGGATTGGAGGATATCGCCGCCGAGGTGGGGGTGGAGTTTGGGCTGGACGTGCTGGAGGAGTTTGAACGGGAACCAGGCGGCGGGTAGATCCCTGCCCCATGAAGAAAAGTAAAAACCGGATGGCCTGGTGTTTTCACCTGACCATCCGGTTACCTTATGATTAGCCTGCGGTTGGGGCTGACTTTATTCCTGGATCATAATGACCGCTTCTTCCGGTTCAAGCGGCAGCAGGCGGTCGGTGATCTCCACCTGGTCGCGCTTGCTGGAAAGCAGCAAACGCCAGCGCCCCCGCGCCAGGTCTGAGCCGAGCACAAATGGGACCCTGCGTCGGCTGAAATTCAATGCCACCATGATGGTTTGATCGCCGTCCTTGCGCAGATAAGCCAGCACGGCGCGCGGGTCAAAGGTGAGCGGCACAAACATGCCTTCGCGCAGCACGGGGGTTTCGCGGCGGAGCTGGATCAGCTTGCGGTAGAAATTGAACAGTGAATCCGGGTCGGCTGTCTGGCTTTCGACGTTGCGATCAACATAATTTTTGTTGACCGGCAGCCAGGGTTGCCCTGCGGAAAAACCAGCGGCGTGGTCGGCATTCCACTGCATGGGCGAGCGGCAGCCGTCGCGGCCTTTCATGAAGGGCCAGAAACGTTTGCCGATGGGGTCCTGAACCATGTCGCGCGTCAGCGGAATATCCCTCATCCCGATCTCCTCGCCGTAGTAGATGTACGGCGTGCCGCGCTGGGTGAGCAGCAATGCAGCCGCGACCTTCAGGCGTTCATCACTTTCACCGCGCCCATAACGGGTGGCGGCGCGCACCACATCGTGATTGGAGAGCACGTAGTTGGGGAAGGTTTCTGGAGAGAGCGCCTGTTCCCATTTTTGGATGCTTTTCAGAAAGTCACCGGGTTTCCAGCGGCAGTGCAGGAACTGGAAGTTAAACGCGGCGTGCAGCAAATTGTCACCGCAGTAACGTGCCGCGCTTTCAGGCGTGGAGAGAAAGGTCTCACCCACCACATAACGGCCCGGCTTTTCATCCAGGATGGCGCGCACATCAGATAGCAGCGGCAGCATCTCCGGCTGATCGCAGTCATTGGTATGGCGCTGACCGATGAAGGGATACAGCGATCCCACCGGATGGAACTGGGCCGGGTTATCCTGCAAGTCTTTGTGTTTGAAATAGACGTTGAAAACGTCCAATCTGAAGCCGTCCACCCCCTGTTGCAGCCAGAAGCGGAAGACGTTGAGCATTTCCTCGCGCACAGCCGGGTTGTGCCAGTTGAGGTCGGGTTGTTCCTTGTAAAACATGTGGAAGTAATACTGCCCCGTGGCGGGGTCCAGCTCCCAGCCTTTGCCGCCGAACACCGAAGCCCAGTTGTTGGGTGGGCGGTTGCCGCGCCCTTCGGCCCATATGTACCAGTCGCGGTGGGGGTTGTCCTTGCTGGAACGGCTTTCCACAAACCAGGGATGTTGATCAGAGGTGTGGTTGAGCACCAGGTCAACCACAATATGGATGTTTCTCTGGTGCGCTTGTTCGACCAGATCGGCAAAATCCTGCATGGTCCCGTATTTGGGGTCAATGCCGGTATAATCGGAAACGTCGTAGCCAAAGTCAACATCCGGCGAGGGGTAGAACGGCGACAGCCAGATGGCGTCCACGCCCAGGGTTTTTAGATGGTCCAGCCGTTGAATGATCCCGCGCAGGTCGCCAATGCCATCGTTATTGCTATCTTGAAAAGAGCGCGGATAGATTTGATAGATGATGCCATCACGCCACCACAGCCAGTTATCGGTCATATACTCCTCCACGGGGTGTTTGTTGTCCCGGATAATGATGATCATGCACCTTAATTATAGCCTTGCCTTCCGCTTCGATCTATGTTAAAATATTTGAAACTTGAGTTGTGCGTATTCACGAGCAACGAAAAGTGGGAGACCCCCACTTTTCTGCATATAAAGGACTATAACCGGAGTGTTTGGGGATGAAGAACGAATTTATCCTGGCGTTCAATGAAGTACTGGAAGAAAAACAGCTTCCAAAAGAAATTATCCTGCAGGCAATTGAGTCTGCCATGGTATCAGCTTATCGTCGTGCGGTGAACGCCTCCAATGCCCAACATATTGAAGCAAAAATTGATCCCGATACCGGGAAGGTTGTCATCTTTGCCGAAAAAGAGGTTGTGGACGTGGTGGTGGACCCGCGCACTGAGGTAAGTCTGGCTGAGGCGCAACGCTACAGCCCCGAGGCTGAACTCGGCGCAATGGTGATTGTGGAAAGCACCCCGCGTGATTTTGGCCGCGTGGCAGCCCAGACCGCCCGACAGGTGATCCAGCAGCGTATTCGCGATGCTGAACGGCAGGCGCAGATGGCGTTCTTCCAGAAACAACTGGGTGAGATCGTCAGTGGTGCTGTGCAGGCGGTTAATTCGCAGGGGCTTACCATCGGCATGGAAATGCGCGCCGAGGGTTTCATGGCCCGCAAAGACACCATCCCTGGCGAGCGTTTCCGCATTCATGACCGCGTGCGCGCGCTGGTGGCTGAAGTAAAAGACAACCCGCGTGGTCCGCAGATCGTGCTTTCCCGCACCCATCGGGACTTTCTGCGCCGCCTGCTTGAAAACGAAGTGCCCGAGATCTACCACGGTGTGGTGGAGATCCGCTCCATCGCCCGCGAGCCAGGTCAGCGCGCCAAGGTGGCTGTTTCAGCCACGCAGTCTGGCATTGACCCGGTGGGCGCCTGTGTGGGTGTGCGCGGTATGCGCATCCAGACCATCGTGCGCGAGCTGCACGATGAAAAAATTGACGTGATCGAATGGAACCCCGACCCGGCTCAGTTTATTGCCAAGGCAATCAGCCCGGCGCGCGTGGTGGGGGTATATCTGAACGAAAAAGCTGGAACCGGCAAGACCGCCACCGTGGTGGTCCCCGAAGATCAGCTCAGCCTGGCGATTGGCCGCGATGGGCAGAATGCCCGTCTGGCTGCCAAGTTGACCGGCTGGCGCATTGACATCAAGAGCCTCACCGAGGCTGCCAACGATACCATCCTGCGCCTGGAAGGCGACCCGACCCTTGCCGCGATTGCCGAGCAGGAAGCCGAGGTGGTGGAAACCGTGCGCGGCATGTTGATGAAGAAGAACGAAGGTCGTGCGCTTAATCCCGAAGAGTATGATCAGATGGGCCGGTTTGTGGACCGTGTGGAGCGGCGTGTGATGCGCCAGCAGCCGGCAAGCCGTCCGGAAGAAGACGAAGCCTCACGCGAACTGCGCGCGCTCATCCCTGAGGACGTCTACAATACCGCCATCCTCGACAGCGGCCTGTCAGAACACATCGCGACCGCGCTGCAGGAATCCGAGATCTACACGGTAGGCGATCTGCTGCAGCGTGTACGCGTGGATCCTGACTCGGTCTTCCGCCTGCAGGGTATCGGCCCCAAGGCAATGTCTGAGATTCTGAACTACACCGCCCAGTTATATCCTTCTGAGGCAAAGTCTGAAGCGGAAGAAATTGCCCCTGCCGAAGCCGTGTTGCCTGCAGAAGTTGAAGAAGCAGAAGAGCCTGTTACCGCTGAAGCCGAGGTTGAACCCGCTGAAGCCGTGTTGCCCGTTGATACTGTGAGCGAGCCGGAAGCTGAGGAAGAGGCTGATTTCAGCAGTCTGTTCCAGTTGAAGGATGAGTTCACCGTCCCCGCTGCCACTGATGAAGAAGAGGAAGAGGGCGACGACAAGAAAGGCAAGAAGAAGGGCAAGAAGGGCAAGAAGAAGCGCCATGTGGAAGTGGAGTACGATCCTGATCGCGACCTGACCATCGTGCACCGCAAACACAAGGGCGAAGACGACTGGAACTGGGAGTAAACCGCCGGGAGCATCATGACAAAAAAGCCGGTCAAACGTGTGAAGCATGTTCCGCAAAGAACCTGCGTGGCCTGCCGTCTGGTGCTCCCCAAGCGTGCCCTTATTCGTATCGTGCGCACACCTGAAGGAGTTCAGGTGGATACGACCGGAAAACTATCCGGAAGGGGAGCCTACCTGCACAATTCCCGCGCTTGCTGGGAGAAGGGCATCAAAGGCGCCCTGGCGCATGCATTGAAAACCGAATTGACAACGCAAGATCGTGAGGTACTCACCAGCTATCTGGCGGGTCTGCCCGATGAACCGGAAGATCAGACCGAAACGGCAGCCAGTCATGGATAGAATGACACGGTTGGAATGCAAAAATGATGTTATAACTCACTCGTTGCACTCGCTAAGATAAACGCGTGCCTGGCATCCCGGGCCCACGTCAACACGGCGGTTGGGTGGGGGTGAGGAAAGGGATGCAAAGGAGAGGCGAAATGAGCGAGATCGGGTCCAAAAAAATTGAACTGCCCAATACCATTACCGTGCGCGACCTCGCGCAGCGGATCGAAACCAGCCCCATTCAGGTCATCAAAATTTTGATGTCCAACGGCGTCATGGCCAATATCAATCAGCAGGTCGATTATGACACGGCTGCCATTGTCGCATCAGAAATGGGCTTCGAGACCAATCTTGAGACCATCGAAGAAGAAGTGGAACCCGAGGTTGGTGAAGTGCCTCTGTGGCGGCGTACCATCGCCGGTGAAGAAGACCAGCATCTGGTCAACCGCCCGCCGGTGGTGACCATTTTGGGACATGTTGACCACGGCAAGACCACGCTGCTGGATGCCATCCGGCATACTGATGTGGCTGGCGGTGAGGTGGGGGGCATCACCCAGCACGTTGGCGCTTATCAGGTGGAACACAAGGGCCGCCAGATCACCTTCCTGGACACTCCCGGTCATGCTGCATTTACTGCCATGCGTGCCCGCGGCGCTCAGGGTGCTGACATTGTGGTGCTGGTGGTGGCCGCCAATGACGGCGTGATGCCGCAGACCCGCGAAGCCATCGCCCATGCCAAGGCTGCCCGGGTTCCCATCATCGTCGCCCTCAATAAAATTGACCGTCCTGACGCCAATCCCGACTTTGTTAAACGTCAACTCGCTGAAAATGGCCTGGTTCCCGATGATTGGGATGGCAGCACAATTGTTGTGCCGGTTTCAGCAAAGAAGAAGACCGGTATTGAAGACCTGCTTGAAGCCATTTTGCTGGTGGCAGAGTCCACTGATATTCGCGCCAATCCTGACGGCAAGGTGATCGGCACCGTAATCGAAGCCCAACTTGACAAAGCCAAGGGTGTGCTTGCCACGCTGCTGGTGCAGAACGGAACCCTGGAAATGGGTTCTGTTGTGATTGCCGGTACAGCCTACGGGCGTATTCGCGCCATGTTTGACTACAAGGGTCGCAAGATCCGCACAGCTTCGCCTTCCATGCCAGCCCAGATCCTGGGTTTTAATGACGTTCCCGCTGCCGGCGACCTGTTCTCGGTGGTGGATTCTGAGCGGGATGCGCGTGTCATTGTGACCGAACGCAAGCAGGAAATGCAGCGCCAGGTTGCCACCACACCCAAAGCCACCCTTGAAGAATTGTTCACCCGCTTTCAGGCAGGTGAGGTGCGTGAGCTGCGCCTGATCATCAAAGCCGATGTGCAGGGTTCGCTCGAGCCCATTGTCAACTCTCTCAAAGAGATCAAGCAGGGTGACATTGCCATTAACATTCTGCATGCCGAGGCGGGCAACATCACCGAAAGCGATGTGATGCTGGCGACAGCCTCCAAAGCGATCGTGATTGGTTTCAGCATCCAGGTGGATTCTGCAGCCAGAAGACTTGCCGAAGTCGAGGGTGTATCCATCCGTAATTATGATATTATTTATCGTATGACCGAGGACATCGAGAAAGCCCTGCAGGGCATGCTCGCTCCGGAGTTCAAGGAAGTGATCATTGGTCGGTCAGAAATTCGCGCAGTATTCCAGATCAACAAGGTGGGTGCTGTGGCTGGATGCCGTGTGATTTCAGGTGAAGTACGCCGTGGCGCCAGGGTGAGAATCTTACGCAACAACCAGAAAGTGTTTGAAGGTGAACTGGCTTCCCTCAAACATGAACGGGATGATGTGAAGGAAGTGCGCCAGGGGTTTGAGTGCGGCATGTCGTTCAAGAATTACAACGATGTTCAACAGGGCGACATTGTTGAAAGCTTTATTTTGGAACGGTTCGGCGGGTAAGCCGGGGCGAGCAGGATTGGGGAGTAGCAGATAACATGCCATCGCCGATGCGCTTGAAAAGAATTTCGGATCGAATCAAGCAGGATTTGTCTGAAATGTTAATCCGCGAGGTTCAGGACCCACGTCTGAGCGGTATTTCCATTACCGATGTGAAGGTGGACCGGGAACTGGCCTACGCGGATATTTTTGTGTCTGCTCTGGAAGGGAATGTGCGTTCCAAGGAAGTGCTGGCAGGTTTGCGCAGCGCAACCGGTTATCTGCGCCATGCACTGGCTGAACGGGTGGATCTGCGCGTGTTTCCACGTTTGCGCTTTCACTGGGATCCCACTCCCGAACGGGCTGATCACATTGAGAAATTACTGGCTTCTTTGCACCAGGATGACCAACCATTACCTCCACTCGATGATGAGGATGAGGAGGAGTGATTTGGGTGGCCAGCCCAATATGGGTGGTTGACGTGCCTGAACCAGACCAGAATGGTTGCTTGTTAGCAGCTTTTGATGGGTGAGAGTCGTTCAGAAGTTGTCATAGCAAAGACGGGGACAATGACTATGAGTGATGAGAGCAACTTCGATTTAAGAAATGCAATATCGGGGGTATTGGTTGTTGACAAGCCGGTGGGATTAACCTCGCACGATGTGGTTCAGATCATCCGCAAAGGAACCAATATTCGCAGAGCGGGCCATACCGGCACGCTTGACCCGCGCGCCTCTGGCGTACTTGTGGTTTTGATCGGCCCGGCCGTGCGCCTGAGTGAATATGTGTCGGCGTCCGATAAGCGTTATCAGGCGGTCATCAGCCTGGGAGCCACCACCGATACTTATGATGCCGATGGGCGAATTCTCAACCGCGCTCCGGTGACCATCACCGAGGAGCAGTTTGAAAATGCACTCAGGCAGTTTGTGGGCGAGATCGAACAGGTTCCGCCGCCGTACTCGGCCATTAAAGTGAAAGGCCGCCGTGCTTATGATATGGCGCGGGAAGGTGAAGAAGTGGAACTGGAACCGCGCAAGATCAAGGTTTACAGCCTCGAATTGCTGGAATGGGCTCCGCCCGAGGCTGTCATTGACGTTTATTGTTCATCCGGAACTTACGTGCGCTCCCTTGCCCACGATCTGGGTATGACCCTGGGATGCGGCGCCCACCTGGTGGGTCTGCGTCGTACCAAGAGTGGGCGTTTCACCCTGCGCGATGCCGTTCCTTTGCGTAAACTACGTGATTCCTTTGAGATCGGCAACTGGTATCAGTATTTGATCCCTGCTGCCGAGGCGCTTTCGGACTGGCCATCTGTGGAATTAACCATTGAACAGGTGGATCAAATTCGCCATGGTCATCGAATTGGCGCAGAACCCGACTCGCCCGCGCTTGCAAGAGGGATCAGCGAACAGGGAGAACTGGTTGCGCTCATGCAATTTGACGATGAAAATACGGAGTGGCAACCCCGTAAAGTCTTCTTCTCCTAGCAGTGAAAAATGCCTTCCATCAGCGAATTCACCACAGTCCACATCGATTCTTCCTGGGTCACCATCGGTTCATTTGATGGAGTGCATCTTGGCCACCGTTCCCTCATCACCAATCTGGTGAGTGGGGCGCATGCGGCTGGCAGTCAGGCAGTTGTCATCACCTTCTTTCCCCATCCTGTGGTGGTTTTGCGTGGTTTTCAGGGACCGTATTATCTGACCACGCCTGAAGCGAGGGCTGAACTGCTTCTGCAGCTTGGCGTGGACCAAGTGATCACATTACCGTTTGACCGCCGCATGGCGTCAATGAGCGCCGAGGAGTTCATGCGTGGATTGCGCGAACAACTGGGTGTAAAGCAGTTATGGATTGGTCAGGATTTTGCCCTGGGGCGCAACCGCGAAGGAGATATCGCCCGACTGGAAGAACTGGGTAATGAGCTAAAGTACGGCGTAAAAGTGATCAAACCGGTTACAATGGGGGAGGGAGTCGTCTCCTCCAGCCTGATTCGGTCTTTGGTGCAACAGGGAAATGTTCGCCGCGCGGTGGAATTGCTTGGACATGCTTACGCCATTGGCGGCGAAGTTGTCCACGGTGAAGGGCGCGGGCATGGGCTTGGGTTTGCCACGGCAAATCTGTCCATCTGGCAGGAACAGTTATTGCCGGCTTCTGGAGTGTATGCCACCTGGGCACGACTGGGAGAGGAGCGTTTTCCATCCATCACCAATGTTGGCTTGCGGCCCACATTTGAAAAATTTGCCGCTCCGCGCATCGAAACCCATATCCTTGATTTTTCCAAAGATATTTACGGACAGCAACTGGTGGTGGAATTTGTCGAACACTTGCGACCTGAACAACGTTTTACCAGTGTGGACGCGTTAATCAGCCAGGTGTTCTCCGATATCAACCGTGCCCGGGAGGTGCTTGCCCATGACGCCTGATCGACAGGTATATTTGCTGGACCCGCAGTCACTCCCACCCGAAACCATCGCCGTCACCTTTGCCAAAACCTCCCGTTCCCCTGAATCCTTCAGGGAAATTGCAGCCGAATTAACTGATGAAAAATCAGCCCGTTTCCATGAGAAGTGGGTGGTTGGCTACGGACATTCATCGGTGGCAGAACATGCCGTGCTGCACATTGCCGTTGAAAACATCTCGCGTCTGGCTGTTGAGACGCTGGAATCCAACCGGCTGGCATCTTACACCGAGAAATCCACACGCTACCAGACGTGGAACAACGACGCTTTTTTTGTGCCACCGGAATTGGAAGGACATCTGCTGCGGCAAATGTACATGGATACCTGCTGCATGTTGTTTGACGCTTATCAACAGGCGCTGCCCAAAGTCAAAGCGGTGATCGAAGTTAGCCACCCGCGCGAGGAAGGCGAGAGTGAAACGCGCTGGGAAGCCCGAATTCGTTCTCATTATGTGGACGTATGCCGTTTTTTCCTACCAGCGGCAGCGTTGGCTAACGTTGGCATGACCATCAATGCCAGGGCGCTTGAACACGCCATTCAGAAGATGCTGTCTCACCCGTTGCAGGAGGTTCGCCAGATCGGGGAGGAGATCAAGGCGGTGGCGAAAGCGGAGACCCCCACACTGGTCAAATATGCTGATGCTTTGCCGCATCTGCAATATTTGACCGAACGATTGAGCCGGCACGTGCGCATGCCGTCCAGCCCGGCGGATGATGACTGGTGCCGCCTGATTTCCTGTGATCGCGATGGTGAAGAGCGCGTCCTGGCTGCGGCCGTGTATCGCTTTTCGGGCGGGTCCTTTGATCAGGCGCTCAATCAGGTGCGCGCGCTCAACGCTGAACAGCGCACCGCACTGGTGGGTGAGGTCATGGCAACGCTCACGCGGCACGACATCCCCATTCGCGAACTGGAGTACAGCCGCTTTACCTTTGATTTGATCCTGGATCAGGGCGCTTATTTTGAACTCAAACGCCACCGCATGATGACCCAGACCCCGCAAAACCTGACCACCCGGCTTGGGTATACCGTTCCGACTGCCATCGTAAAAGCCGGATTGGTGGAGCATTACGTTAATTGCATGGATGCATGTATTCAGGCGTATGAACAACTGGCGCCGGTAAGCCCGCACGTGGCGGCATATGTGGTTCCCAACGCATTCAGGCGGCGGGTGCTGCTTGAGTTCAATTTGCGCACAGCGCGGCATTTCCTGCAGTTGCGCATGGCTGAAAACGCTCATTTTTCCATGCGCCGCGTGGCGGTGCGCATGTTGGAGGAAATTCAGCACTGCTCTCCGCTGTTTGGGCAGTATCTATCCTGCCCAACAGGAGAAACGTGGCAGCAGATTGAAGGGCAACATTTCGCTGTGGCATAGATATTTTTTTCAAAGCTTGACTTTTACCAAAAAGTGGCTATAATCATTGAAAATTAAGACCGAAAGACGTTGAAGAGGACGAGTAAGCGTTCCCCCCGGCGGTACAGAGAGCAGGAGTTGATGAGAACCTGCCCGTACAGGAGCGCAGAATGGACCTCAGAGTTGCAGGGCGAACAGGAATAAGTAACCCGCGCCGGAGATGCCACCGTTATCAGGGCAAAGGGAATGGAGCAGCTTTCCGCTGACAGTTCCCGCAAAGTGAGGCTGGCTTTCTGCACCCGTTGTCATCACAACGGGTTTTTCTTTTTTCTGGCAGAGGTCGCCTAAGATGGGTGGCACCACGGACCATGCAGCGTTCGTCCCTATTTGGGATGAACGCTTTTTGTTTTCAGGAGGAGAAAGACCATGACCAAAAAAGGAAGAATTCTTACCGGACATCGACCAACCGGCGCGCGGCACATTGGCCATCTGGTGGGCACGTTGGAAACGTGGAGGAATTTGCAGGACCAGTACGATTGCTTCTTCCTGGTCGCCGACCTGCACGTGATGACCACTGATTACGAACATGTTGATCGCATTCGTCAGAATACGATTGAGACGGTGCTTGACTGGCTGGCTGCCGGTATTGACCCCGACCGTTCCACGCTGGTGCTCCAATCGGCGCTGCCCGAGCACTCGCAACTGGCGATGTTGTTTTCAATGATCACAACCGTATCGCGGTTGGAGCGCAACCCCACATACAAGGACCAGGTGCAGCAGTTGAACCTGAACCCATCGCTTGGTTTGCTGGCTTACCCCGTGTTGCAGGCAGCGGATATTCTGCTGTATCGTTCCACAGCCGTACCGGTGGGGGAGGATCAGTTGCCGCATATTGAATTGACCCGTGAGGTGGCGCGCCGTTTCAATCAGTTGTACGGGCAAACCTTCCCCGAACCGGAAGCCCTGCTGTCTGCCCAGCCGCGGTTGCCCGGCATTGACAACCGTACCATGCACACCTCATACGGCAATGCCATCTTCCTGCGTGAAACAGCCGAAGAGACCACCCGCAAAGTGATGCAGATGTATACCGACCCCACGCGCATTCATCCCACCGATCCGGGACACGTTGAGGGCAACCCCGTCTTTCAATATCTTGACATTTTTGACCCCGATCAGGATGAGCTGGACGAGATCAAGAACCGCTATCGTGAAGGGCGCATCGGTGATGTTGAGGTCAAACGCCGTCTGGCTGACAGACTAAACCGCGCCCTGGCTCCGATGCGTGAACGGCGTGCCACTTTTGCCGCTCACGCCACTGACGTGCTGGACATCCTGGCGGTGGGCACACAACGCGCCCGTCCGATTGCCCGGCAGACTTTGGAAGAAGTGATGGAACGCATGGGGCTGTCCACCAGCGCCCAGATCAACCAACCGGCCAGCCAACCGGGTGGGGCATTCTGCTAAATCATTTATCCGGCAGGTGGATTGCCCATCCACATGCCATCATTCACACAACGCCCTTGAGGAGGAATCAACCATGAACGACACCTACCGCTTCAATCTCTCTGATCAAGACCTTCCGCGCTTCTGGTACAACGTAAACGCAGACAGCCCCGTGACGCCCGCGCCCGTGTTGAACCCGATGACCCTTGAGCCGGTCACGCCTGATTTTCTGAGCGCACTGTTCCCAATGGAGTTGATTCTTCAGGAGATCAGCACCGAACGGTACATTGAGATCCCCGAGGAAGTGCGGGAAATTTACAAACTGTGGAGGCCCACTCCCCTGATCCGTGCCCGGCGTTTGGAGCAGGCTCTTGGAACGCCCGCCCATATTTATTACAAATATGAGGGCGTCTCACCGGCAGGCAGCCACAAGGGCAATACCGCGGTTCCACAAGCATTTTTCAATAAGGTTGCCGGTACGCGCGCCATGACCACCGAGACCGGCGCCGGTCAATGGGGGTCTGCACTTTCACAGGCATGCCGTTTCTTTGACATGGAGTTGGAAGTGTACATGGTGAAGGTTTCTTATGACCAGAAACCCTATCGGCGCTATCTGATGGAGTCCTTTGGGGCAAGGGTGTTCTCCAGCCCCACCGACCTGACCCAGGCAGGGCGCTCCATTCTCGCAGCCGATCCCAACAGCCCGGGTTCGCTTGGCATTGCCATTTCAGAGGCGGTTGAAGTGGCAGCCCTGTCGGGTGGGACCAAGAAGTACGGCCTCGGTTCGGTCTTGAACCATGTGCTGCTTCACCAGACAGTGATCGGCGAGGAAGCCCTCAAGCAGATGGACATGGCCGGGGAGTATCCAGACGTGGTGATTGGTTGCGTGGGCGGTGGTTCCAATTTTGCCGGTATTGCCTTCCCCTTCCTGCGCGAGAACCTGAAAAACGGTCAGCGCACCCGTTTGCTGGCCGTGGAGCCCACCGCCACGCCATCCATGACGCGCGGCATTTACACCTTTGATTACGGTGATACTGCAAAAATGGCTCCGGTGGTTAAAATGCACACCCTCGGTCACGATTTCATCCCGCCCTCCATTCACGCCGGAGGATTGCGCTACCACGGCATGGCGCCCACCCTGTCAGCCCTGTATGACGCCGGGCTGGTGGAAGCCGTGGCTGTACGCCAACTGGCAACCTTTGATGCAGCCAGGATGTTCATGCACTCTGAGGGCGTGTTGCCTGCGCCGGAATCGGCGCATGCCATTCGCGCTGCGATTGATGAAGCGTTGGAGGCAAAACGCACCGGTGAGAAGCGTGTGATCCTGTTCAACCTTTCGGGCCACGGGCATTTTGACCTGTCCTCTTATAATGCTTACAACTCTGGTATGCTGGAGGATTACGATTACCCGACCGATGAAATCGAGTCAATTCGAGAACGCCTGCCGCAGGTGAATCAGCCTGCCTGAACGCTGATAATCCTTCTCCTTTCAAGATGGTGCAAACAAAGACGCCGCTGGTTCACGGCGTCTTTGTGATTATGAATTGTCACAGGCAGATTGAGTTTATCTTTCACGTTCACCAAGGATGGCAACCGTGACAGAATTGTTAAGCAGGGTGGGATGGTCAATGGCGCCGCCCACCTGGCCCAGAGTGCTTGCCCCAACCATGGGCAATTCTCCAAGCACACTGCGCGCGGACTCAATGACTGCATCCAGCCGGTTTTGCAGAAGCATTTGCCATGCCACATCCACCATCAGAACGGCTGCCAGGGGTTTGGCTCCCTGCAAGCCATCCAGTGCCTGCTGGCAGGCGTTGATCATGGCGGTCTGGCAGGCTTGCGGGTTGCCGATTGAAATTTGCACGGTTTGCCCCTGTTGCACAGGGATGTTCATGCGGAAACTGCCGTCCACCTCAACCCGCAAGGGGGCAGCCAGCCTGGAGTCGCCGCTGCTGGAAGGCAGGAGGAACGGGTACAACCGCGCCATGCTGGTGAGCGGTGGAAAAGCCCATTCACGGGCGGGATAATTAAAGATCTTCTGGTATACCTCTGCCGGGGTGGAGCCGTCCAACCCCTGCACCCACAGGTCAGAACTGCGGGTGACGGTGTATTGCATACCCAGCGGGCGCCAGGCATGTGCCATGCCGACCCCCAGCGTAAACCGGCCGCTCAATAACAGCGCGGAAAGTGAGGAACACCCCGCCTGCCCGCCGATCTGCCAGGTTTTACCGGCTTGATAATCGCCTGAAGCCAGCCCACCTGCCACCGGGAGGTGGAGCCCTTGCAGCGCGTTGATCACCTCCTGCGACCCGCCGGTGATACCATCCATGGCAAGCATGACCCCCTGGATGGGCGGATTTTCGGTTGACCATTCTTCTTTCAAGGCCGTGATCTGGCGCGGGATCTGATGATCGCGGCCGAGATCAGCAAACCAGTTGATGCGGGCTTTAATATCAGGGCTGGTGAACAACGCCACCACCACCGAACGGGGGTGATCACCCTGGTGGGTTAGCGGGCGCACCGTGCTGAAACCCCACACCGGCGTATTGCCCAGCGCGGTTTTTAAGGATGCCAGGGTTTGTTCTACATCATATTCCTGGGAGATGAAGACAATTGCCAGCGCGGGGCGGCGCTCGCTGCGGCTGGTCTCCCGCCCTTCACGCGGGGTGGAAGGTGAGACCAGCGAATAAGCTTGTTGCAACGCGTTAAAGACGGCCTCACGCCCATCCAGTCCGCTTCCCACACCCCAGGTTACACTGACTGTCATGTTGCCTCCTTGTGATTGCCCTATTCAGCGATGGGGATGGTGAAGTGAAAGACGGTTCCCTGGCGGTATTCGCTCTCAAACCAGATGCGCCCGCCCTGCATCTCAACCAGGCTGCGGGTGATGTTAAGCCCCAGACCGGTTCCCGGTGCTTCGCGGGTTTTGGGGTCTTCTGAGCGGAAGAATTTCTGGAAGATTTTTGCCTGATCCTCCGGGCTGATGCCGATACCCGAGTCCTGCACCCAGAAATGCACCACCCGTTTTGCGCCAGAGGCGTCCCACTGGTTGTCACATGCCTCGGCGCCGACGTTGATCCTGCCGCTTGCCGGGGTGTACTTGTATGCATTGGAGACCAGGTTGAGCACGATCTGCAAAATACGGGTGCGGTCAGCCCATAGATTGGGCAGGTCTTCAGGAATGGCGAGCAGCAACTCCTGGGTCTTTTCATCGATTTGTTTCTTCATGGAGCGGATCACCTCGTCCACCACCTCACGCAGTGAGACGGCTTTGAAGTCCAGTTTCAAGCGTCCGGCTTCAATGCGCGATACGTCTGCCAGATCGGTGACCAGGGTGGCCATGCGGTCAACATTTGCGCGGATGGTTCCGAGGAAGTTGCCCTGCGCTTCAGAAATGGGGCCAACCGCGCCCGCTGCCAGCAATTCAGTATAGCCCTTGATGGAGGTCATGGGGTTCTTTAACTCGTGCGCCACAAATGAAACAAATTCGCTCTTGGCAACATTGGCTGCCTGCACTGCGCTGTAAAGCTGGGCGTTAGAAATGGCGATGGCGGCATGGTCGCTGAGACGTTGCAGGAAGTTGAGGGTTTCCTCCGGCAGCAGATCGGGCAACTGGCTTTCCAGCAAGATCACTGCCAGGATTGAGCTTTCACGGCGAATGGGAATGAACACCTGGCTGCGAGCGCCGGGGAATATGGCCTCCTCTGGCGTTGGATCACAGGGCAAATTAATGATGTTGCCGCTGGTGATGACATCATCAAAGTGGAATTTGTCGCGGGGCAGGATGCCATCGGTGTAGATGCTGAGTTCTTCGCCGTAGCCCTGTGCAGCAACCACCAGCAGGCGGTCTTCCTGCATGGTGGCAACCAGACCTGCATCGGCTCCGGACTGACGCAAAGCCCATTCCAACGTGATGCGTGAAGCCAGTGAGGTATCGAGACTGGCGTTCAGGTCACGGTCAATGCGCTGCATGATGGACAGCTCTTCCACGCGCGCGCCCAGCGCCTGGTCGGTCTGGGTGTACAGGCGGGCATTATGAATGGCCATGGCAGCCTGGGCTGCAAAGGCTTCCAGTAGTTCCTGATCGGCGCGCGAGAAGATGCTCTGATCGCGCTTGTTGATCACCTCGATTACGCCGATGACTTCATCCTGCAATTGCAGCGGGATGACCATGAGCGAGTGGGTGATAAAGCCAGTTTCATGATCGTTTTGTGAGAACCAGTTGGGGTCGTTTTCAACCTGGTTGACGATGATGGGGGTGCGCTCGCGCACTGCCTTGCCCACCATGCCGGCGCCAGGCGGCATGCGCCGGTTGAGCAAATTGCCTGCCACGGGACCAATGGTGACCTGAAAAACAAGCTCCTCAGTGTGTTCATCCACCATTAATAGACTTCCAGCCTCGGTACCCAGGATCTCGACCGCATTTTTGAGGATCGACTCGAGCAGGGGGTCAAGGTCCAGCGTGGAAGTGAGTTGTCTGGTGATTTCGTTCAGGGTCGCCATCTGCCGCGCGCGGCGTTCGGTTTCACCCAGCAGGCGGGCTTTGATCACCGCACCGGCCACCTGATCGGCAATAGCTTGCAACAAATTCAATTGCTGGCTGGTGTATGGCATGCCCTGATTCCGCCTGCCAAGGCTTAGCACACCGATGGTCTCTGCACCGGCGTTTAATGGCACGGCCATCCAGGCAAAAATGCCCGAATGGGTCTGCAGGATGCCGTTCTTCTGACACTCGCTGGTATGGTCATCGGTGAGAATGGACTTGCGCTGGCGCACCACTTCCTGCTCAAGCAGGGAGCCTGGCTGCACCGGGATGTTCTCAAAGCGCTCAAACCGTTCGGAATCTTCCACGAAGAATATTTCTTCCAGGTCGCCTGTGCGCTCATTTTTGAGCAGGATATGAAAATCATCAGCGGGGATGATCTGGGTGGTCTGGGCGTAGATCAATTCAAGCGTGTCGTTGAGGTCAAGGGTGATGTTGATGCCCTGCGCCACGCGCGCCAGTACATTCATCTCGCGCACGCGTTTTTCCATGTTTTGCACCACCTGGGCGCGTTCAATCGCCAGAGCAGCCTGGTCGCCGAGCGTTTCCAGATAGCGCAATTCGCGTTGGGTGTAGGGTTCGCCTGTCAACCGGCTGCCGAGCGCCATCCAGCCGGACATGCGCTGACGGCCCGGCAGCGGAATGAACACGCCTGCATTCATCAATGCCATGCGGGCATGTTCACTTTCCAGTCCGGGAATGGCCTCACTGGCGCGAAACAGCAGATGATCCTGGCACATGCCCAGCACCTGAACCAACGGGCTGTTTGAGGAAAAGCGCAGGTCGCTGGTCAGTTGACCGGTGAGGTCTTCTGTTGCCATGTACTGATCGGCAAGTGGATCGAAGATAAAAATGTGCAAAACGGCGGGATGCAAGGAGGATTCCACATAAATGCGCAGGCGGCTGAGGATCTCGGTTGATTCCACTGTGGTGGTCAGCTCACTACTGAAGCTTTGAATGCGCTCTTGATAAACCTTTTCGCCTTTAAAGAACAGCGCATCCACGCGGTCCTGTAAGGTTTGCCTGAGCGGATTAAAAGCCAGCGCCAGCCCAAACACCAGCAACCCCCACAGCATGGGGACCACCTGGGGCAGTACGCTGCCCACCAGCAGGGTGATGCCGGCCACCAGCAGGGCGTAACCAATGGTCACAATGACACCCACCAGCCCGTAAACCAGGAGCTGGGTCTGCGGACGCCCTCCGGTGCGAAAGATCTTCAAATTGAATGGGGTGATGCCGCGTTTTTGAAGTTGGGCCATCGCCTGCCTCGTGAGAAATTGGGATTATCCCGAAGAACGGGGATTCTTTTTGCGGATCTGATGGGTGGGCAACTCAACCGGTACGTCGCGGCTGAGCAGTTTGAGCAGTACGCGAACGCGTTCGTTGCCAGAAAGCGCAACATCAAAAATGCCTTCAAACCCGGCAAACGGACCGGTTTCCACCTGTATGGCATCACCACTTTGATAGCCACTGGTGGCGGAGCGCTGGATGGTTTGCAGCTCCTGCATGCGCTGTTGAAGCGCCTGAATCAGGGCGTCTGAGACCACGCTGGGTTCACCGCCAAACGAGACCAGGCCTGTGGAATAGGGCATCCAGTTGAAGATGGACAGGCCGGCTTCTTGCAGATCAACGCGTACAAACAGGTATCCGGGAAAGTAAGGGCGAATCTTGCGGGAGCGGGGGTTGACCGGGCGGACGTGCAGGCGCGGGTAAAAAACCTCGAACCCGCTGGCTTCCAGTTGTTTCCACAACATGTCTTCCTTGTGTGGGTGGCTGTGCAGAGCATACCATCTCAGGCTCATCAACCGGTTTCCCTTCAGAATCATTATACCAGTATCATAATTGTGGACTTTTGGAGGCGGGGGTTATTACAAAAATGATAAGTGGGGCATCAAAGTGATGCCCCACCTGGCTGGATTATGGTTGTTGAGAAGCGTTTAGCGGCCCACCAGAATCTGCTCACGCTCAAACAGGCGAATGGCAATGAAAACCACCAACCCTGAAACCAGGAGAGTGATCAGGGTGGAGATCACCACATGCAGCGGCAGGATGGTCTCGGCGCGCAACACCTTGGTGATCAATACCGCCTGGCTGAAGATGGGAATCGACATCATGCCGATGGTGGCTTTGACCGGCACAAACATCAGGAATGCGGTGGGAAAGCCGGTGACCAGCGGCAGCAGTGACAGGTAGGTCTGCGCCTCTTTAAAACTGCGTGTGTAGGTTGCCACCAGCACCTGCAGAGCAGACGCGAGAATCAGCATGGGCAGGGACAGCCAGAACATATCCAGCAGGCTGCCAGCGCTGATCGCCAGGGGCATGTTGACCAGCTCCTCCAGCGGGAAGAGATTGAAAGCAGCATAGAACGAGCCCAGGGTGATCAACAGGGTGACCAGCGCAAAGGGCAGCGACGCAAGAATTTTGGCGATCACAAACTGCCAGCGCGGAACGGGATTGATCAGCAACGGCTCGAGCGAACCGCGTTCGCGTTCTCCGGCAGTGGCATCAATGATCACATACATGCCGCCCACAAAGATGGTGGTGATGATCAGGAACGGCATCATGTTAAGGAAAAGCAACGTCTGGCTTTCAGGTGTCGAGACATCGTTGACTTCCACCGAAATGCTATTAATGATGGAGGGATCCAGACCACGCGCCTGCAGGCGTAAAATACCGATGGTTCCGCCGTACTGCGAGAGAAGATCGCGTGTACGTGAAATGGCACTCAATGCCGACTGTCTGGAACTGTCCATCACCAATCGCACACCGGCCGGGTGACCGCTTTCCACTTCATCAGCATAGCCATCGGGAATGATCAGTACGATGTCAACGTCGCCTTCGCGCACGGCGCTTTCGGGGTCGGCGGGGGCATCCACCAGTTGTACGTTGTTTTGCTCAAGGAAACGCACCAGGTTGGGTGCATGTTCAGCGCCGCTGACCGGTAGAATAAGCGGTTTCTCCTGTGGATCCTGAAACAGGGTTTGTCCCAGCACGATGATCAACGCCACCAGCAGCACGGGTGAGAACAGGGGGGTCATCAGAGAGCTGGTCAACGAGCGCCGGTCGCGCAGGTTGTCCACCACTTCCTTGCCAAATACCGTCCAGATGTGTTTCATCTTTGCAAACCCTCCTCACTACCGATGATGCTGACAAAGGCATCTTCCAAATTTTGCTGACCGGTGCGTTCGCGCAATTGATCCGCGCTGCCCTGGGCAGACACCAGACCGGACGAGATCACCACAATCTGATCACACAGCAGCGAGACCTCCTGCATGATGTGGCTGGAGAACAACACACATTTGCCTTCATCCCGCAGGCGACGGATAAAGGTGCGCATGGCGCGTGTACTGATGACATCCAGCCCGCTGGTGGGTTCATCCAGCAGAATGTTGGGCGGGTTGTGTACCAGCGCCCTGGCAATGGCAACCTTGGAGCGTTGACCGGTTGAAAAGCCTTCGGTGCGGCGGTCAATAATGTCTTCCATCTCCAGCAGCGAAGACAGCGATTCGATGCGGTCCTCCAGGAGGGCGCCTTCCAGACCGTGCAGGCGGCCAAAATAACGTACATTTTCACGCGCGGTCAGGCGCGGGTAAAGGCCGTGGCTGTCTGGAAGCACACCGATTACCTGCTGTACATTCAAGCGCGCCGAGACAACATCCAGCCCGTTGACTTCAGCCCTGCCTGCATCCGGTTTTAATATCGTATACACGATGCGCAGTGAGGTGGTTTTACCGGCTCCATTGGGGCCAAGCAAACCGGTGATTTGTCCATCATCGGCAGAGAAGGATACGCCCTTGAGTGCGTGAACGTTGCCAAACGATTTTTGAAGGTCAGAGACAATGATCATGGCTTCCTCCTAAGGTTGCGGGCCGACAGGGCTGGTGAAGAATGGTTGGGGATGGATGCGTTCCGTACAGGCGACATCCAGCCCTTCCACACTGGCGCTTTCTACAAAGTCAGCCAGCACGCGCGGCAGGCAGCCCTGATAGAGCAAATTGTGACCCATGCCGGGGATCACCAGATGTAGATTGTTGGACAGATTCTGAGCCACGGCATCGCCGTTTTGAGGTGGTGTCACCGGGTCAGCGCCGCCGGTGAGGATCAGGGTGGGAATATCAGATACCACCGGTTCGCGCATGGCGGGGTCAGGGTCTGCATGCTTCCAGTGCGAGCAGATCATCTCAAAATCGCCTTCCTGTGATGGGAAGTAAGCCTGGTCATCGTCATCATCATGGGAAAAATACGGGGCGTCTTCAGCGCAGATCACCGAGTAAAACAGCCCTGAGGATAGATCGGCGCTGGAGGGTTGCAGGATGATTAGATATTGCGCCAGCAGTGGGGCAGGGTTGTCCTCCACCGCCGCCTGGTACATCAACAGCGGCAGCAGGGCGGTCAGGTCCTCGCTGTAGGACATATAACGTATGGTTCCAGCGACCAGTTCGCGGGTGGCGATCACGCGCACATCCTCGCCCGTCACAGGGTCGGGTACCAGGGTGTCCAGGGGTTGTTCATCCAGTTCTGCCAGCCAGTCTTCAAACGCGGTCTTAAGGTTGGGGAAGGCTTCCTGACAGGCAGGTTCGTTCTCACAACGTTCAAACAAAATGTCCAGCGAACGCTGTGCGTCGGGTCCCAGGCGGTCGCCAATTGCCCAGTCAGGAGGGACAACCGCATTGAGGATCACCGAGCGGATGGAAGCGGGGTGTCGGCGCATGTATTCAAGTGCACTGCGGGTTCCATAGGACACTCCAAACAGGTTGATCTGTTCATAGCCCAGCCCAACCCGCACTTCCTCAAGATCTTCGATGAAAGCCGGGGTGGTGTATTGCGTGGGGTCTGATGAAAGCTGCTTCATGCAGGCATCAATCTCTGCCAATACCTCGGTATCATCCGGTTCTTCACCGATGATGGACATTTCCGAATCGCCGGCTGCCTCACAGGTCAATGGATTGGACCCACCCGTTCCACGCTGATCCACCAGCACAATGTCGCGTTTGAAGTTCATGCTGTTGAGCGCAGGCAGTACCGGCAGAAAAGCCTCCACGGCTGCCTGGCCAGGGCCTCCAGCCAGCAGAAAGATTGGATCAGGTTCGGCGTTCTGGCTGTCAGCAGGGATGACCGCAATACGCAAATCGATTTTTGTTCCGCTTTGGGTCTCGCGATTTTCCCACACGCTCAACGTGCCGCACTTTGCCCGGGTCTGGGCGGAGATGCCATCGGCAGTGAGGGTGCAATCTTCCAGGGTTATGGTCGGTTCAGAACCAGGCTGGGGGGTGGTGGAGCTGCAGGCAGCCAGAACCAGACACACCAGTGCCAATAAATAGGGCAGTTTCTTTTTCATATCACATCCTGTCATTAATCAACGGGTGGCGCCGATTGGAGGCGCATACTGATGTCCCTCATTATTGGGTGATTATACCGAATAAAAAATGTATCCGCCCCGGATAATCCACGGGACGGATACAAAAATGAACATGATTGTGGTCTGGTGGTTGGTTTCTCCCCCGCTTGCCTAGCTGGAGACCGGCAGGGGTTCACTCGCGGGTTGATCCACACCTTCTGCTGCAACTGGAAGGGCATCGTCCGGGAGATCATCATCCTCTGTCTGCAGTTTAAAGCGGCTGACGATTTCCTTGAGCATGTGCGCCATTTCAGCCAGTGATTGCGCTGATGCGCTCACCTCCTGAACCTGGGCGGTCATTTCTTCTGCCGATGCTGCCACCTGTTCCACGGCAGCGCTGTTCTCTTCGCTAACGCTGGCGATGGATTCAATTGCCTGGGAGACCTCGCTTGAACTGGAGGACATTGCTTCAGTGGCTGATGTGTTTTGTTCAACCACAGAAGAGACTTCATCCATGGCATGGACCAGCTCTGTGGCAAATGAAGACATGCGTCCGGCTGCCTGAACGATCTCATCGCCGCTCTGTTTACCCTGTTCAGCGGCATCCAGCATGGCTGCAATGGCGGTGTGGGTCTTGCCTGCCAGAGTTACCCCATTTTCCACCTCAACCGTACTCTCGTGCATGGCTCCCACCGCTTCGGTGACCGTGGTTTGAATATCGCGGATCAAGGCGGCAATCTCACGCGTGGCAGCAGCCGACTTTTCAGCCAGTTTGCGCACCTCATCTGCCACAACGGCAAAACCCTTTCCATGCTCTCCGGCGCGGGCGGCTTCAATGGCCGCATTGAGTGCCAACAAATTGGTCTGCGAGGCGATATCGTCAATCGCATCAACGATCATGCCGATTTGATCCGACCGCCTGCCCATCTCCTGCACTTTTTCGGCTGAATGGGTCACCCGTGTTCGGATGGTTTCCATGCCGTGCACAGTGCTTTCCACCAGTTTTACTCCCGCACGGGCATTGTCTACGGTGGTGATTGCGCCGCTGGCCTGTAAACCGGCATTAGCGGATACCTGTTGGATGGCAAGGGATAAGTTATTGGTGATCTCTGAGGCTTTCTGAACGGCAACCGACTGTTGTTGTGCTCCGGAAGCCACCCCGTCGATGACATGCGTCATTTGTTCGACAGAGCCGGCGGTGCGACTGACTGACACGGTCTGCTGACCGATGCCGGTGGCCACCTGTTGAATGGTGATGGAGATCTGCTCTGCTGAATTGCCGCTGTCATTGGCAGTCAGAGTCAGTTGTTCTGAGGTTGAGGAAAGATTGTTGGCATTCTGTATGACTTCATCCACCAAGGTGTGCAGGTTTGCCACCATGACGGAAAATGACTGTGCAACAAGCGCAAACTGCGCGATCATATCATTGAAGGAACTCGCCAGTTCACCCATTTCATCCGTGGATCGGTAGGCGATGGATCTGGCATGATAATCAACACTGGCGGTCAGATCTCCATCGGCTATGGCAGAGGCAGCGGCAGCCAGTGCGGGAAGATCCTCGGTGGCAATTTGATGAGCCGTGTCAGCCATGATGCGCGCGCTTTTGGAAATTCCCTGTGCCATAATAAATGCGGTGATTAACCCGGCTACAACAGCAAAAGCGGTAAAGCCAATCACCACCCCCAGGGCGGTACGATAAGCCGTCTGGCTTTCGCGATATTTTTCGATGGCCTGTTCTTCATTCAATGCCACCAGGTCGTTCATGGCTTTTTCCAGCAACAGGTCGGTTCCGCCCATGGCAGCGATAATCTCTTTTGACTGCTGGTCCTTGTTGGACACAGCCAGTTGGCTGAGTTCCTGCACAGTTACGTGGTAATCGGCGTAGGTGCTTTCCAGCGTCGAATATAAATCCTGCCCTTCCGTTGTGTCGATCCGGGTACTTAGCTCGGCAAGGTCTGCCATGAAGGTCGTATGGGCGGTTTCAATGTTTGCCAGATGGGTCTGGATTTCTCCACCATCATACGCCATCACGGCGTCGCGTATGGAGGCGCGAATTTTGTACAGGTTCACCTGTGCGTCCTTGGCGATCTTGATCGACAGCGTCTGATTGTTGTACATCTCATCAATCATCGAACTGATCTGGCTCGCTGCCGACACGCCTGCATACCCAACCACTGCGGTTAGCACAACGATCACCAGGAAAGAAATGATGAGTTTACGCCGAATGGTTAGCCTCATGAAGACTCCTGAATTATGCACATTCCTTGGATTACTGAGAGATCTTGATACTTCATTATTACCTGTTCTGTTACGATGTGGGGGAAAATTTACAAATTATTTATGTCAACCACGGGTAAAGCTGAAAAAATGGGATCAGGGATGGCTGTGAGAGTGAAGGAACCCTTTTTCCACTGCAAAACGTACCAGCTCTCTGTGTGAATGGATATCCAGTTTGCGCATTATGTTGTTCAGGTGCACTTCCACCGTGCGGATGCTGATGGAAAGCCTTTCGCTGATTTCAGTATTGGCATAACCATTTATGGTTAGGTGAAATATTTCGCGTTCGCGGCGGGTAAGAGGGTTAAGCGGATCTACGCCTGCGAGGTCTTCCTCAGCAACCAGACGGTGAATGGCACGTTCGATAAATAGCGGAGAGAGAAAGGGTTTGCCATCCATTACCTGCTGCAGTGCTTGAATGAGAACCCCAGGCTCATCAACCTTTAATAGATAGGCGTTCACACCAGCCCGCAGGGCAGCCTGTACCTGCTGCTCACTGGCATGGTCGGTCATAATCACCACCCGCGTGTGCGGGCTGTACTCCTTTATCTTACCGATCAGAAACAAACCCGGGATGTCGGGCAGGGTGATATCCATGATGACAATATCAGGTTGCAGCCTTTGTAAATCTGCCAATGCCGTTGCGGCGCTACTGGCTTCACCGATCACGCGGTATGCGGAATTTTCTGCAATGCAGGCGCGTATGCCTTTGCGTATAAATGTATGTTCATCCACCAGCAGTACGGTTATGCTCATGCTTGTTCCATGGAGATCATGATGGGTTATCCCTCAATATTTTTTTATCATATACGTTCCTCTGACACAAACAAATATATAAACTTGCGGAACACCCGGTCACAGTTTACAATGTTGATTAAAATAATAATAAAATGGTGAGCAGGGTGGATAGCAGCGGATTATCTGGAAAGAGGCTGGATCAATATCATATTTTGGATCGCATTGGGACGGGGGGAATGGCCAATGTGTATCTTGCCTACGATACGCGGCGCAACCAGCACGTGGCAGTGAAGGTGATCCATGCCATGCACATACAGTCCGAAAAGTATTTGCGGCGTTTTGAGATTGAAGTACGCGTGGTGGCGCAACTCAATCATCCCCACATTGTCGGGATCCTGGATTATGGAAAAGACCTGGGGCTGCCTTACCTGGTGATGCCTTACATTCCCAATGGAACCCTGCGTACCCGCCTGAACGGTCCCATGGATTATCGTGAAGCCACGCGCATCATTACCCCGGTGGCATGGGCGCTGGACTATGCCCACCAGCACAATATTGTTCATCGTGATGTTAAACCGTCCAATATATTGTTTACCGAGCACGATAAACCCATGCTGACCGATTTCGGGATTGCCAAACTGTTAAATCTGGAAGAAACGCTGGACCTGACCGATACCGGATTTGCATTTGGTTCGGTGGATTATATGTCGCCTGAACAGGCGCTCAACCGGAAAATTGATCATCGGTCTGATATTTACTCGCTGGGCGTGATTTTCTATGAGATGATCACCGGTCGCCGTCCGTTTAAAGGTGATACGCCTGCGGCGGTTCTACATATGCAGGTTTACGACGCGCCGCCACTGCCTTCTGATTTGGCGCCGGGGCTGCCCATGGAAGTCGAGATGATCCTCCTGACCGCCATGGAGAAGGACCCAAACCGGCGTTTCACCACCATGCGTGATTTCGCCGAGGCGCTTGAACACTTGATTGCACCGGAATCTCATGCGGCGGCTTATCCGGCACAGGCGCCGGCATATCAGCCGCTTCCGGAGCCAGAGCCTGATGGGGTGCAGCCGGCAGAGGGTGATTCGCGCCCGTCCGTTCCCTGGCTGCGCATGGGCATGGTGGTTGCCATCTCTTCGATTGCGGTGTTGTTATGCCTGTTTCTCTCGGTCACAATCAGGGGGTTCTTCAGGGGGCTGGGGGCAAATCAACCGGTCTTTCCAACATTAAACGCTGATACCCCCTCCACTGTGGTGAACCCCACCCAGCCCGTGGTTGGAATTCCACCTGCGGGCGGTTCGGCTTCAGAACCGGCGGGCAGGTTGGTCTTTCCTTTGCGCATAGCCGGAGGGACCGGCTTGCATTATATCAACATCACCAGCCCGGATGACTTGTATGCACTGCTCATCCCTGAGGGACGCCTGGTGGTTGGGCCGGTGTGGTCGCCGGATGCCGCCTTGATGGCGTATTATTATGCCTCTGGCCAGATGGAAGTCAGCCCACCCCAGACGGGGGTACAACCGCGCATCCTGGGGGATTGCAATTCTCCCACATGGTCACCAGACGGCAGGCAGGTGTTGTGCAAGGCAAATCAAAGCGCTGCCCTGCAGATCTATGACGTTGAGAGCGGGGAACTGCAGGAAGAAATATTTCCGGATGGGGCGCCGCTGGTTCCGGCCTGGTCACCGGATGGTGATCGGATTGTGTATTCGGTGGTTAATGCGGAACAGTCCAGCCTGTGGGTGTATCACATCGGCTCAAACCAGTCGATCCGATTGATTGGAGGGCAGGGGGAGTATTATGCGCCAGCCTGGTCGCCGGATGGGAAACAAATTGCCTATCAATCCACGGCAGCCGGTGGCTTAAGCGAGATCTGGGTGATGAATGAGGATGGCAGCAATGCAGGACAGGTAACCACCACCCCGGCAGGGTTTTGGTCACGCGGGCCCGCCTGGTCACCAGATGGAGCCTGGTTGGCGTATGTTTCTGACCAGGCGGGCAGTTATGGACCGGATTATGGTGAAATTTTCCTGACCACACTGGATGGTAGCCGCAGCTATCAGCTTACCCATACCGCGGGTCTTGTTTACGACTGGCGCGTCAGTTGGGCTGACTAGCAGCCTTCATCTCCGTTGCCGGAGCGGCATTTTTAACCAGAATGACAGCCTGTATGTAGCGAGTATCCACAAAAGCGTTGTCAGCGCCGCCATCCACAAAGGGGGTTTCGGGACGGGTCAGGAAAAACAATGTGATGTCCCCACCGGCAGCCTGATTCATGCGATCCGCCAGACGGAAGCTCTCTGAATAACCGGTGGTGGTATATTCACCCTGATCCTGTTTTGGTCTCTCCAATCGTTCACCATTCATATACATCATGCTGATTGACATGACCCTGCCTGCCAGGGGACCATCCTTTTGCAACCGGGCGGCAAGGGGAACGCGATCATTGAATGTTGACTGGTAAATGTGCGCCTTCCCAAACCGGCCATAGATCAGGCTGTCTTCCATGCGGGGAAGTACGCGCAGCAGGTTTTCCAGCATCATGGCTTCGCGGGCTTCCGCCTGCTCTGAAGCAGGCAGTGACCAGTACTGGAAGGTGTTGTTGATATTGATCACCACCGATTCGAAGTCGAAAAATTTTTCCCCCAGATAACTTTCATACACTGCTCGGTTGGATTGGATACTTTCCTGCAACTGCCCGGCTGTTTTTGCGACTTCGTTATAGTCATGAGTCTCACGGATGCCCAGGCTTGCCAGCGCATTGATGGCGGGTTCTATTTCCGCCGGTGCGGTTTGCTCGGGCAGCATGTCAATTAATGCCCAAACGGCAAGCGACGGCTGAAAATCAAGATCGATGCCAACCATGTGCATTTTGGCAGGAGCCGGCTGGGTGGCATTGAACGAATAAAACTTCTGCCAGAATGAAAACTCATCGGTGGTGTAAGAATAGGTTCCGTTCATTTGATTAATGATGCTGTTGAGCAGGTTAATCGAACCGGTGCTCATATATTTTTCGTAGACCAACCCGGCGCCCACACCGGTTTCCATCAGGTAATAGCGGGCGCCCAGGCTGTTCAACTCACGCAACAGGGCGTAGTCCACCTGTGAGTTGGCGGCAAACCCATGTTCTTCACCAAGCAGCACCAATTTTTTTCCCTCGATGGCCTCTTCCAGCAGGGGGGTGTCAAAGGCATCATATGAGTCGAGAAACACCGGGAACTGGCTGGTTTCAAGATACTGTTCCTCGGCGACGCCGTTTTGTTTCAGCCAGGTGGGCAGCATGACAACGGCAACAAACAACAGGATTAATGCAACGGCGAACATGGACCAGCCTGGTTTTTTCATTTTTCCCTCACTGAGTTGAGAATTAGGCTCGATCATATCATCATTTTCCAGAGGCTTCCAGATGATGATACCTGGCTGGATAGCCGCTGACCGGCTTGATAGCCACTTTTAAAGAAGGTACAATCACACCACAAAAATATACTCATAAGGCAGGTGGGATGGAAACTCGACACGGGTTTGAATTGCTTGAGACCAGGGAAATCCCTGAATTGAACTCAACTGCACACCTCTACCGTCACCAACGGACAGGTGCGCAATTGATTTCGATGCAAAATGATGATGAAAACAAGGTTTTTGGCATCGCTTTTCGTACACCGCCAGCCGATTCCACCGGTGTGGCGCACATTATGGAGCACTCGGTGTTGTGCGGCTCGCGCAAATATCCGGTAAAAGAGCCATTTGTGGAACTGATGAAAGGGTCATTAAATACATTTCTTAATGCCATGACCTTTCCTGATAAGACCTGTTACCCGGTGGCGAGCCAGAACTTGCAGGATTTTTACAATCTGGTGGATGTTTATCTGGATGCAGTCTTCCACCCGCGCCTGACGCCCTACACCCTGCAACAGGAAGGCTGGCACTACGAACTGGAACAGGCAGGGGCGCCATTGACCTACAAGGGCGTGGTTTTCAACGAGATGAAAGGGGCTTACTCCAACCCCGATGGGCTGCTGGATGAAGTCTCACAACATTCAATCTTCCCAGACAACACCTATGGCGTGGATAGCGGTGGACATCCGGTAAATATTCCTGACCTGACCTTCGAGCAGTTCATGGATTTCCACAACCGTTATTACCATCCTTCCAATGCGTTCATCTTTTTCTATGGCGATGACGATGTGGATGAGCGGCTGCGAATTTTGGATGAATATCTCAAGGATTATGATCGGATTGAGGTGAACAGCCAGATTCAGTTGCAGCCCCGTTTTGATGGACCGCGCATGGTGGAGGAACACTATGATGGCGGCGCCCAGGAAGATGCGCGCGGGTACATTACGGTCAACTGGTTGTTGCCTGAAGCTGGTGACATAGAGCAGGCTTTAAGTTTCATCATCCTGAATGAAGTATTGATCGGAACACCGGCTTCACCGCTCAGGAGAGCCTTGATCGAGTCGGGGTTGGGGGAGGAACTGGCCGGGCGAACCCTGGAAACCGGCATCCGACAGATGTTTTATTCACTCGGGATGAAAGGTGTTGAACCGGGCAATTTCTCAGCGGTTGAACAGCTAATCTTTGATACGCTGCAGGCGCTGGCGAAGAATGGAATTGAGCTCAGCACCATGGAAGCCGCCATCAATCAGGTGGAATTTTCACTGCGTGAGAACAACACCGGCCGTTTTCCACGCGGGCTGGCTGTATATCTGCGCGCGCTGGAAGCCTGGTTGTATGACCGTCACCCGCTGGATTACATGGCTTTTTCTGAGCCGCTGGAGCGTGTGAAGGCGCGTTGCCGTGAAAACGCCGCCGGTTCTGAGGGCTATCTGGCCGGGCTGATCCGTGAATATTTCCTGGATAACGTGCACCGCGCCGTCGTTCATTTGACGCCCGATCCAAAAGTAAATGAGCGCCTGGCGCAGCAGGAAGCGGCCCGTTTGCAGGAAGTGCGCGCGCAGATGAGCGAGGATCAGCTCATGGAGATTATGGAGAATGCTGAGGAATTGCGCCGGCGGCAGGAAACTCCCGACACTGCCGAGGCTCTGGCCAGCATTCCAACCCTGTCGGTGGATGACCTGGATCGACAGGCGCGTAACATTCCCACCGAAATTCAACGTGAAGGCAATACGACCATTCTGTTCCACGATCTACCCACCAACGGCATCCTTTATCTGGACCTGGGTTTTAACCTGCGGGTGTTGCCAAGAGAGTATCTACCGTTTGTGCCGATTTTTGCCAACGCGCTGTTACAAACCGGAACGGCCACCCAGGATTTTGTTCAATTGCTGGAGCGTATTGGGCAAAATACCGGTGGAATTTCTCCGGCCCGGCTGGTTTCGTCCACAAAGGATGACCCTGATGGGGCGGCGTGGTTGTTCCTGCGCGGAAAAGCCATGCAAAATCAGACCGGTGAGCTGCTTTCCATCCTCACAGACGTGTTGACCACGGCCAGGCTGGATAACCGGGAACGGGTGATGCAGATGGTGATGGAAACCAAAGCCGGCATGGAATCAGCGCTGGTATCTGCAGGACACCGCTTTGTCAATTCACGTCTGCGTGCCCGGTATAACATGGCGGATTGGATCTCTGAACAGATGGGTGGGGTGGATTATTTGTTCTTCCTGAGGGATCTGATCGGGCGCATTGAGAGTGACTGGATCACCATGACCACCATTTTTGAGGATATCCGCCGCTTGCTGCTGGTGCAATCCAACATGATCTGCAATGTCACTCTGGAAGCTTCAGGATATGCCGGTGTGCAGGGACAGATACAGGATTTTCTGCACGGCTTTGTGGATGGTGAAGTGCGAAAACCGGAATGGGTGTTGCCCGCTGCCAGCGGCAACGAAGGTCTGGCGGTCCCGGCACAGGTGAACTATGTGGGCCTGGGTGCCAATCTTTATCAGCAGGGCTACAACCAGCACGGTTCGTACCTGGTGATCACCAATTTACTGCAGACCACTTATTTGTGGGAAAAAGTCCGCGTTCAAGGGGGAGCATACGGCGCGTTTAATATGTTCGACCGCATGTCTGGGGTATGGACGTTCCTTTCATACCGTGATCCCAATCTCGCCAGCACACTGGATGTGTATCGTGGGGCGGGAGCTTTTTTGAAGAATCTGGATCTCTCCCCATCAGAACTGGAGCGTTCCATCATCGGCGCCATTGGTGAATTGGATGCCTACCTGCTGCCGGATGCAAAAGGGTATACAGCCCTGGTGCGTCACCTGACCGGTGTGACGGATGCCGAAAGACAGAAGTTGCGCGAAGAAGTGCTGGGAACCACACGGGAGGACTTCAGTACATTGGGGGAAGCGCTTTCCCGCATGGGCGATCAACAGCCGGTGGTGGCGCTGGGTTCAGCCGATGCACTGGCAACCGCCGGGTTGCCGGTGACAAGGGTGATGTAACTGTTTTCGCATGGAAAAACGGCTGGCAATATGCCAGCCGTTTTTTCGTTTGTGCTCGATGTTACTGGTACAGCAACCGATCCATTTCTTCCACCGGCTCGGTTCGGTCTTTGCCGGGTTCGAAGACCACTTCGTCACGTACACAATAATACATTTTCATCCAGCGGCCCACTGCCGCCTCGGTGGCTGTGGTGGCATTGGTCATATCCTGCAATTGCGATTGATATTTGTTTTGAATTTGTTTGCGCCGCAAGAAATACGCCAGGTAAAACAGCGCCAGTAGCACCAGAATGATCCATAGCGCACCCGGTTGAGTGCGGATCACCTGGAGGGTCATAAATACAGCCACAATGGAGAAAGCGCCGACCACAATATCCGGATTGATGGGGCGGGTGATGGCGGTGGATCCGGAAGGAGGCGCAAACATTTTGAGGAATTTTTGTTCACCTGCAGAGGGGAACCCGGTCCATTTTTTTTCGGGCGGGTAATTGAGCACAGTGGCGATGAGATTGGAATCCGCCACAGGCTCCTTTGATATGCCCTCAACGTAGATCTGGCTAACCTTGAAGACCTGGTCGCTTTGCTGACATACTGGGCAGGATATTTTTGCCATTACCGGCTCCGATCTAATGAATGGTGTAATTGAGCATGAAAATGCCGGCAACCACGGCAACCCACCAGTAAGGGCGTATCACCTCGGGGAAGATGGAGGAGCCGCTAATGAAAGCACCCAGCAGGATAATGAACATGCCTGCCCCCAGTATATACCAATTGCTAATGCGGAACCCGAGTTGCTTTTCCAGGGGAGCCTGTTCGGGAGATTTGCCCTTGTTTTTACCTTTGACTGGCGTATTCTGCGCCTCTTGCATGCTTTTATAACGACGCACGCGCTGCCGCTGTAAAGAAATCAGACGGAAGTAAAACAACAGGGCTGCTCCCACTGCGATAATCAGACCGATATCAAATTTCATTGCTAGGCTCCTTCAACTGCCCGGGTATACCTGAACCACCGGTGGCGCAACTTTTGAGGTAACAGGGGTTATAAGATTATGAATGACATTAAGACGCATGTCAATAGAATCCGTTTCGCCCGAAGGGTGATAAAAGTAACTTGTATTGAGTGATTGAACGTGCTAATATTTGGTTGTCATACAACTGCCGAACGTTCGCTTCAATCCACAGAAGCATTCGGCAAGGGAAAAATTCCAGCTTCCAAAACTTTATTGGGCCCCGAGCAAGTATCGGATGACGATGGGCGAGGGAATACGAGTTTGATGAGTGTTGTAATGCGCAACCCCCAACTCAATTCATGGATGAAGGGAAACAATAAAAAAGGCCTTCTGGCGCTTGCCAACCTTTTTATTCTGATTTCCCTGATCTTTTTGCCTGCCTGCTTCCTGCGGACCGCCACAGATGGATAAGGGCGGTCTCAGTTTTTAATCACTGGTTTGTCATTTTTTCCTTTGAAAGGAGGAGGCTCTGGGTAAAAATTGTTTTTGTTGGTTGTTGGCAAGTTGTGATCCGTTCGTCATTCCATACCACAAATTGAAGAAGGAGTGAAGCAATGGCAAAGACCGAAACAAAGAAAGCCTTTGGCTACCTGCCGCAGGACGTGCCCCCGGTAGGTTCCATGCTCAGCCTGGGTTTCCAGCAGGTGCTCACCATGTTCCCCGCCACCGTGCTGGTCGCCATCCTGACCAAATTTGACATCGGCGTGACCCTGCTGGCTTCCGGTATCGGCACCATCATCGCCCTGCTGGTTTCTGGCCGCCGCATCCCCATGTACTACGGCTCCAGCTTCAGCTACATTGCCGTGGTCGCCTCAGCCATGAGCATCTACGCTGGTGACTGCTGGGCTGATCCCGCCACCAACTACTGCCCCGAGGGCATTCGCATCGTGCAGGTGGGTATCATGGCCACTGGTCTGCTGAATATCCTGCTGGGCCTGTTGATCATGCGCATCGGCAAGGAAGCTCTCGACAAGGTTCTGCCTCCCGTCATCACCGGCTCCATGGCCATCGTGATTGGTATTGCCCTGGCCGGCGCTGCGCTGGGCGATGCTTCCGCCAACTGGCCGGTTGCCTTCATCACCCTGGTGGTTACGGTCGCCTTCTCGGTTTACCTGCAGGGTAAGGGTCTTCTGGGCATGCTGCCCATCCTGTTTGGCGCTGTCGTTGGCTATCTGGTCTCCATTCCCTTTGGTTTGATCGATCTGGCTCCCATCACCAATGCTGCCTGGGTGCGCGTTCCCAGCATCACCCTGCCGGCGTTTGGTCATCCGGATGCCTTCTCGATCGCCATATCCATCGCTCTGATCGCCATCGCCACCATCCCCGAGTCCACCGCTCACCTGTATCAGATGAGCCTGTACATCGACGCTCTGGCGGTTGAAATGGGTCGCCCCGCGCTCGAGATCAAGAAACTCATCGGCCTGAACCTGATTGCTGACGGTACCGATGACATGGTGTGCGGTTTCCTGGGCGGTTGCTCGGGCACCAACTACGGTGAGAACAACTCGCTGATGGCCATCACCCGCAACTACTCAGTGGCGGTTCTGATGACCGCCGGTGGCATGGCCATTCTGCTGGGCTTCATTGGCAAGCTGGCTGGCCTGGTTGACACCATCCCGCAGGCAGTGGTCGGCGGTCTGTCGATCTACCTGTTCGGTGTAATCGGTATGCAGGGCGTCGCCCTCATCCAGTCCGAAAAAGTCAACCTGTTCGAGCCCCGCCAGTTGGCTGTTGGCGCCACCATCCTGATCCTGGGCATCGGCGGCGCGATGGGTATGCCCAACGGCATGTATCCCTTCCAGATCCCCGTGGTCTTCCCCAACGGCATCCCGGCCATTGTGTTTGCCGCCATCGTTGGTATTCTGTTGAACGTGCTCTTCCTGATCCTCCCGCCCAAGCTGTTCGGCGTTGAGGAACGCACCAACATCAACCTGTAATTCGACCGCAGTACTCCCTCCTCTCCGGTCTCCGGAGAGGAGGGGCTATTTCTGGCAAGACCCATGGCATTGTCTATACCAGTGAAGCCGTTTATGGCCGCTGATATCTTACGGAAAATTTTGGTCTGGTATTAAAAAACCTATTGTGGATAGGGAAGAAAAAATGATCAATTCGCATCCAGGTTTACCCGAGTTTGATTATGTCAAACCCGCATCTCTGCAGGAAGCCAGCCGCTTCCTTGCAGAGCACAGTGGCGAGGCCCGCCCCTTCTCAGGAGGGACCGATTGCTTCGTGCGTATGCGTGACGGTTTCATGAAACCGCGCTATATGGTGGATGTCAAAGGTCTGGAAGGCACCCGCGTGCTGGAATACGATCCAGCCACTGGCCTCACCATCGGCGCAGCGGTTCCCATGAACCAGGTGGCGCGTTGCCGCGAGGCAATTGAATATTATCCATTGCTGGTCGAAGCCGTAAACTCGGTGGCCAGCTACCAGTTGCGTTCGCGTGCTTCCATTATCGGCAACATCTGCAACGCATCGCCTGCTGGCGATTCGATCGGCGCCTGTCTGGTGATGGGCGGCGTATTGAACATTCACGGTGTGGATGGAATGCGCAAACAACCTCTGGCTGGTTTCTTTACCGGCCCCGGCAAGACCGTGCTTAAACCCGGTGACGTGGTGGTGTCCATTACCATCCCGCAGCCACCCAAGGGCCACGGTCATAGCTTTGTCAAGCTCAATCGCAACAAAGTGGGTGATCTCTCCATCGTTGCGGTCACGGCTTACGCATATCGCACCAGCGAGATGGCGTCTGGTTATCACTTCTCGGTGTCACTCACCTCTGTGGCGCCCACCCCGTTGATGGTTCAATCGGTTACCGACCTGCTCGGCGCCGGTCCCATCACCGAAGAGACGCTGTCGGCAGCCGCCCAGGCTGCCATGGATGCCGCCACCCCGATTGACGATGTGCGCGGTACTGCCCGTTATCGCAAATACATGGTGCGCAACCTCGCTCATCGTGCCCTGACTGAAGTCTGGGCGCAGGTGAAGTGAGAGCGAAGCCATCAAGGAGGTATGAATGTCTTTGCATAAAATCACTGTGACCGTGAATGATTCGGTCGAAATTGTGGAAGTACCTGCCAACATGACGCTTTTAACCATGTTGCGAGAGAAACTGGCTCTCACCGGTACCAAGAATGGCTGCGCTGCTGGTGAATGTGGCGCCTGCACCGTTCTGTTGAATGGCGAACCCACCAACAGTTGCATGGTGCTGGCGGTTGAGTGCGATGGCGCCCAGATTGTCACCGTGGAAGGCTTGATGAAGGATCAGCAACTGGATCCCATCCAGACCACGATGATCGAATCGGGTGGTGTGCAGTGCGGTTTTTGCACCCCCGGCATTTTGATCTCTGCCCGTGCGCTGCTTGACCGCAACCCGCACCCTGAAGAAACAGAGATCCGCGAAGCCATTGCTGGTAATTTATGCCGATGCACGGGTTACGTTCGCATCGTGGACGCCATTAAAAAGGCGGCAGACGGCGAAGCCGTCACATCAGGAGGTAGCCATGCCTAAGCAGAAGTCTCAGGGCGACAACCCGATTGCCCCTGTTGGTGAGAGTGTGCTTCGTCTGGATGCGCGCGAGAAAGCCATTGGCGCTGCCGCGTATGCCGACGATATCCAGTTTGGACCAGGGCTGTTGTTTGCCCGCATTAAACGTTCACCCCATCCGCACGCTTTGATCAAAAAGATCGATGTCAGCAAAGCTGAGGCACTGCCTGGTGTGAAAGTGGTGGTTACCGGCGCTGATTATCCGGGATATATTGGCCTGTATCTGCGTGACCGCTTCATTTTCTGCCGGGACCGCGTTCGTTATATCGGTGACCCGGTGGCTGGTGTGGCTGCCATTTCCGAAGAAATTGCCGAGCAGGCGGTTGATCTGATCGAAGTTGAATACGAAGTGCTCGAGCCGGTGCTGGACCCTGAGCGGGGTGTTCAACCCGATGCTCCCATCATTCACCCGGATATGGCCGAGTACGAGCACGCCAATTACATCTTCCCTGAACCCGGTTCCAACGTTTCCAACCGCTTCCGCGTTCGCAAGGGCGATGTTGACGAGGCTTTCAAAAATTGCGCCGCCGTGGTGGAACGCTCCTACCGGGTTCCGCACATTCAGCATGTACCCATCGAGCCGCATGTCGCTGTGGCGCGCATGGAAGGCAACGGCAGCATTACTCTGTGGGCAAGCTCACAGTCTCCGTTTGCGCAGCGCAATCTGATTGCCAAATCACTGGGCATTTCCCAGGGTCGTGTGCGCGTGATCGCCCCGTATGTGGGCGGTGGCTTTGGCTGCAAGGCCGGCGTCAGCATGGAAGCTCTGGCAGTTGCCATTGCCATGAAGATCCCCGGACGCGCGGTTAAGCTGCGCCTGACCCGCGAGGAGGAATTCCACACTGCATTTGTGCGCCAGGGTCTGGTGGCTTATTACAAGATGGGTTGCGACGCAAATGGCAACCTGCTGGCTGTGGATAACAAATACTTCTGGGACGCCGGTGCGTACACCGAATACGGTGTCAACATCACCCGCGCGAGCGGTTACAGTTCCACAGGCCCTTACAATGTACCCAATGTGCGCGTTGACAGCGTGTGTTCTTACACCAACCATCCGGTTGGCGGTCCCATGCGCGGTTTCGGTATGCCTGAGATCCATGTGGGTCTGGAACAGTGCGTTGATGACCTGGCGCGCGCGATCAAGATGGACCCCGTGCAGTTCCGCTTGAAGAACTGCATCAAGGGCGGCGATACCATCGTCACCGGAATGACCATGCATCCCACGGGTCTTTCCACCTGCATCGAAAAGGCAGCCGAAGCCATCAACTGGGGTCACAAGGATGCTCCATCTGCGCCCAACAAGCGGCGCGGCAAGGGTATCGCCGTCATGTGGAAAGCCCCCGCCATGTCGCCCAACGCTGGTTCATCAGCCTGGGTGCGCTTGAACGAAGACGCCTCCTTTGAAATTGGTGTCGGTGGACAGGAACTTGGTCAGGGAACCTTCTCAGTGATGGCGCAGATCGCTGCTGCCACACTGGGTGTCCCGTATGAATGGGCAAGGGTCGCCACCCCGGTGGATACCAAATACAGCCCGTACGAATGGCAAACCGTTGCCAGCCGTCTGACCTGGAGCATGGGTAATGCCGTGCGTAATGCCGCCCTCGATGCCCGCAAGCAGATCCTCGATCTTGTGGCTCAGGCTTGGGGCGAGGATGTTGAATACCTCGACATCCGCGATGGTTACGTGATTTCCTACAAGACCGAAGAAACCATGCCGATCAAGGATATTGTGATCTATGGTATCGCCAAGCCCAATGACCAGGGCTGGATGGGCGGTCCTGTGGTTGGGCGTGGGCAATTCATGCCGTCATACGTCACCGGTCTGGATCAGAACACGGGTCAGGGACCGCGCGCTGTGGTTCATTACACCACCGGCGCCCAGGCGGTCGAAGTTGAAGTGGACATGGAAACCGGCAAGTTCGAGATCATTCGCGGTGTGAGCGCCTTTGATGTTGGCAAGGCGATCAATCCGGAGCTGGTGCGCGGTCAGATGGAAGGCGGTTTCGCACAGGGTCTGAGCACCGCATTGTTTGAAGCCCTGCGCCTGCGCGATGGTCTGGTAACGAACCCCAGCTTTGTGGATTACCGCATTGCCACTGCTGCCGACATCCCGATGGATCTCAAGTCCATCATTGTGGAAGTCCCACAGGATGACGGCCCGTTTGGCGCGCGCGGTATTGGCGAACATTCCATGGTGTCCACGGTTCCGGCTGTGGCAAACGCCATCCTGGATGCCATTGGCATTCGCCCGGGCAATCCGCCGTTCACCGCTGAGCAGATTTACCTGGCCATGGTGGATGCAGGTATTGCGAAATAAGGTTATTAGGGTTTGAGCAAGGGCGGGGTGGTTGCCACTCCGCCCTTCTTATTTAAATGGATCACTGGGGGGAGGTTTGTCAATGACAATTGACCACCGAAAGTATGAGTGTCGGGTTGGAAGTAGTCATAAAATCACCATCAATTCATATGACAAATAACGCTTTCAGCAGATCCGAAGGTAACTTGCCTTGTCAGACATTAAGATTTAATCTATATATGAAACGTTCGCTCTTCAGAGTGTTTTGATTATCCACTCCCATTCACTGAGTGGTGATTTACACGCCAGTTCCACAACCTTTTTGGCGATTACAGCACCTTGTACTGCATGTACATCAGAAAATTTTATAAGCTAACGGAGGTATCCATGGATTTAAACAAGGGACAATCGGCAGATCAGAGCGATTCGGCCGAGCAGACCCAGAGTGTGGATGGCGGTCATGCAGCGTTGAACCGCAAGTTACAGGAATATCGAGCTCGCCACGCTGAAGCCGGCGGCGCAAAGCGTATTGACGCCCAGCATCAAAAAGGCAAACGAACTGCCCGCGAGCGCATCGAAGCCTTCCTCGACCCGGGTTCCTTCCAGGAAGTGGGCGGCTACATGATGCACCGGCATAATGACTTTGGCATGGCGGAAAATCGCTATCTGGGCGACAGCATGATCACCGGTTTTGGTACGGTGAACGGGCGCCGGGTGGCGATTTTTGTTCAGGATTTCACCATTAACGGGGGCAGCTTCTCGGAAGTTGCGGGTCAAAAAGTTGCCAAAATTCTCGACCTGGCGTTGGAAGCCGGGGTTCCTGCCATCTGCTTGAATGACTCCACTGGTGCGCGCATTCAGGAAGGCGTTTACAGTCTGGGCGCGTACGGTGAGCTGTTCTGGCGCAATACCCAGGCCAGCGGCGTCATCCCGCAGATTAGCGTCATGCTTGGCCCATGCGCCGGCGGCTCGGTTTATTCTCCCGGGTTGACCGATTTTGTGGTGATGACCAAGGACAAGAGCCACATGTTCATCACCGGGCCTGAAGTGATCAAAGCTGTGACCGCTGAGGAAATTGACCTGGAAACCCTGGGTGGTGCCATGACCCATTCCTCCATCAGCGGTGTTGCCCACCTGGTGGGTGAGGATGAAGACGACAGCCTTAACCTGGTTCGCAAACTGTTGGAATATATTCCGTCCAACAATACCGAATCACCCGCGCGCATTACCCCCACCGATGACCCCTTCCGGGCTGACAAGGCTTTGGATACCCTGGTTCCGGTGGATGCCAGCGAAATTTATGATGTCCGCGACCTGATCAACCGCGTGGTGGACCTGGGCAGTTTCTTTGAAATTCATGCCCGTTTTGCCCCCAATGCCTGTGTTGGCTTTGCCCGACTGAACGGCGAAGTGGTGGGCGTGGTCGCCAATCAGCCGGCTTTCATGGCTGGCGTGCTGGATATCAATGCGGCTGACAAGATCGCCCGCTTTGTGCGCTTCTGCGATGCCTTCAACATTCCGCTGGTGACCTTTGTGGATACCCCGGGCTTCATGCCGGGTTCCGTGCAGGAACATAGCGGCATTATCCGCCACGGCGCCAAGATCGTTTACGCTTACTCTGAAGCCACTGTTCCGAAACTGGCTGTGATCACTCGCAAGGCTTATGGCGGCGCTTACATTGTGATGAGCTCCAAGCACATTCGCACCGACCTGGTGTATGCCTGGCCCACCGCTGAAGTGGCTGTGATGGGCGCCGAGGGTGCAGTCAATATTCTGCACGGCAAGGAATTGAAGACCAAGAGCCCCGAAGAAGCAGAAGCGTTGCGCGCCCAGTTGGTTGCCGAATATCGTGATAAATTCTCCGGACCCTACAGCTCGGCTGCGTCCGGCCATGTGGATGATGTCATCCTGCCGAATGAAACCCGCGCCCGCCTGATCCAGGCTTTGGACCTGTTGCGCGATAAACAATCGAGCGCACTGCCCAAAAAGCACGGGAATATTCCGCTGTAACCGAGGGTTAACATGCTTACTGACTTGAGTCTTTCCCTGGGTATAGTGGGAATTGGTATGCTGGTTTTGCTGCTGGTGCTAACCGCATTCGCCGGCCTCATTTATGGCCTTACCTTCTTGATCAAAGACAATCACGATGAAGAAGAGGGTGAAGCCGAGGTTGGAGAGAGCGCCCCGGTGGTTGAAACTGCAGCTCCCGCTGCCCTGAAATTGCGCGCCGCAATCATCGGCGTTGCCCTGGCACGTGCGGCTGCCGACCTGGGTGGTCAGAGTGACCTGCAGAGTCAGGATGTGAACACCTGGCGGACTTTCCACCGCGTGCGCCGGTTGAGCCAATCGAAGCCTGTGAGGAGATAACCAAACCATGAAACATTATAAGTTGACGCTGGATAACCAGACGTTTGATGTGGAAGTGCTCGATGACCCCCGCCAGGGTACGGTGCGTGTGAAGGTGGATGGTGAAACCTTTACCGTTGACGCCGAGACCGTGGTGGAAGCCGCTGCTGCTGTGTCTGCTTCAGCAGCGCCCGTGGTGACCACGGTTGCACCAGTCTCGGCTGCTGCGCCCGCCCCCGTGGCAGCGGCTGCCGGCGCGGTTAAATCACCGTTGCCTGGTGTGGTGCGGTCGATCAAAGTGAAGTCCGGGCAGACGGTTGCTTTCAATGATGAATTGTGCGTAATCGAAGCCATGAAAGCCATGAACGTAATCCGTGCTCCGCGCGCGGGCAAAGTGGGCCAAATTTATGTCACCGAAGGCAAGCAGATCCCTCACGGCGCTGCCCTGATGGATCTGGAGTAGGAGGCCCCAGATGACTGGTATTGACCTGACCGGACTACTTGGCGGATTGCTGACCATCAGTTGGCAGCAGTTGGTCATGGTTGCCGCCGGTTTGTTGCTCATCTACCTGGGTATTGCCAAAGAGTACGAGCCCACCCTGCTTATCCCCATCGGGTTTGGGTGTGTATTGGGCAATCTCCCGGTGGCATCCAATATGCTCGGCGAAGAAGGTTTCTTCACTGTTCTTTACAACGCCGGTATTAGCAACGAACTGTTTCCACTGTTGATCTTCCTGGGTGTTGGCGCCATGCTGGACATGCGCCCGCTGCTCAGCCAACCGATCATGTTTGTATTGGGCGCGCTGGCGCATCTGGGTATTTTTGCCACGCTGGTGGTTGCCCTGCTGCTGGGCTTCAATCTTCCCGAAGCCACCGCCATCGGTATGATTGGCGCCATTGATGGTCCCACGGTTATCTACGTCAACGGCAAGCTGGGTGATCTGTTTCAGACTCCCGGCCTGGCAGCAGCCATCGCTGTGACCGCCTACTCATACATGAGCCTGGTTCCCATTATTCAACCGCCGCTTATGCGCCTGTTCACCACCAAGCGTGAACGCATGGTACGCATGGAATACACCCCCCGGCCGGTTTCCAAGACGTTGGTGGTGATTTTCCCCATCCTGCTCACCATCATCGCCAGTATCTTCCTGCCCGAAGCCGCACCGTTGATCGCCACCCTGATGTTGGGCAATCTGTTCCGCGAATCGGGTGTGGTGGAAGGCCTGACCGAAACCGCCAAGAGCGCCATCACCAACACCGCCACCATCTTCCTGGGCCTTGCCATTGGCTCCACCATGCAGGCTGCTTCGTTCCTGTCGATCGGCACGCTCAAAGTGCTGGCGCTGGGTCTGGTGGCTTTTGCGCTGAATACCATTGGCGGTGTGCTGTTTGGCAAACTGCTGTGTGTTCTATCCCGCTATCGCATCAACCCGTTGGTTGGGGCAGCCGCCATCAGCGCCTTCCCCATGAGCGGTCGTCTGGCGCAAAAAGTGGCGCTGGAAGATGATCAGCAAAACTTCATTCTGATGCACGCCCTTGGCGCCAACACCGCCGGGCAGGTGGCTTCGGTTCTGGCTGCCGGTATCCTCATTCAGATGATTTTCCCGCTGCTGCTGCATTAATCCTATAATGAAATTCTGTTTTCGATGAGAAAGGAGTGGCAGATTGGCAGTCAAAACTTTGGTTAAGACCAGTGAATATCATGACTCGGTATCGCTCATGCTGGTTGCGCGCGAGCTGACCGGTTTGACCGGTGTGCAGGACGCAGCAGTTGTCATGGGAACCGAGGCAAACAAATCCATCCTCAAGCAGAGCGACATGCTCACACCTGAGGCCGATGCAGCCACACCCAATGATCTGGTGATCGCCGTTAAGGTGGATGACCCCGCAGTGGGGGACCAGGCGCTGGCTGAAGCTGAAAAATTACTTAATAAGAAGGAAGTTGCTGGCGAAGGTGCTGAATTCAAGCCCAAGACCGTGCGCGGGGCAGTCACCACCCGCCCGGATGCCAACATGGCGATCATTTCCATCGCTGGCCGTTATGCCGCCGACGAAGCCTGGGAATGTCTGCGCCGCGGTCTGCATGTGCTTTTGTTCAGCGACAACGTTACCCTTGAGGACGAAATTGCACTCAAGAAGTATGCCAGTGAGCACGGCTTGCTGTTGATGGGCCCCGGTGCTGGCACCGCCATTATTAACGGTGTTGCCCTGGCATTTGCCAACGTGATCAAAGAAGGTCCCGTTGGAATTGTCTCGGCAGCCGGAACCGGTCTGCAGGAAGTCAGCACACTGCTGGCGAAGAACGGGGTGGGCATCACCCAGGGTATTGGCACAGGCGGTCGCGACCTGAAGAAGGATGTTGGCGGCATCATGTTCCTCGATGGGCTTAAAGCTCTGCAGGAAGACCCCGCCACGAGCGTGATCGTGCTGGTATCCAAGCCGCCTGCGCCCGAAGTTGCCCGCAAGGTGCTCGATCAGGTATTGAAGTGCAACAAACCCACCGTGGTGTGTCTGTTGGGCGGTGATGTGAGCGGTGCAAAAGTGGCCGATCACGTTTACCAGGTCAACACGCTGGAAGAAGCCGGTTTGCTTGGCGCCCGCCTGGCAAATCCCAATCTGCCGGAACCGCGCGAAGTGATCGCCCGTCAGACTGCTGAAGTGGAGCGCCTGGCCAAAGAATTGAAGAAAAAACTGAAACCAGGTCAAAAGTATCTGCGCGCTCTTTTCTCTGGCGGTACGCTGTGCTATGAAGCCCAGGTAATCTGGCGCGAGCTGATGAATGCGCCGGTTACCTCCAATGCGCCGCTGGATGACGCCCTCACCATGAAAGATTCAACCCGCAGCGAAGGACATGCCACGGTGGATCTGGGTGAAGAGGAGTTTACTGTGGGACGCCCGCATCCGATGATCGACAACGATCTGCGCATGCGCCGCCTGTTGCAGGAAGCGCGCGACCCTGAAACCGCTGTGATCATGCTGGATGTGGTGATCGGATACGGCGCACATGCCGACCCTGCCAGCGAGCTTGGCAAAGCCATTGTTCAGGCACAGCAGGAAGCAACCGCAGCCGGTCGCGAGATTATCTTCATCGCATCGGTCACCGGTACTGAGGATGATCCCCAGCGCCTGTCGCGGACCACGGAAACACTCAAACATGCTGGCGTTACTGTGCTGCCCAGCAATGCTGCCGCCGCCCGCCTGGCTGGCCTGATTGTTTCATGATAAGCCGCTGAAGATTGGAGAATCCAAATGGCAAATAAGAAACTGAACGATTTATTTGGAAAGCCCATCTCGGTGGTTAATGTAGGACTTGCCACCATGGCGCAGCCAATGCGCGATCAGGACGTTCCGGTGATTGAAGTTGACTGGCGTCCCCCGGCTGAAGGTGTGAAACGCCTGTTCGTCACCCGCGCTGGCGTGGATATTGACGCCGCCAACGACGAAGCTGTGAAACGCATCAAGGCTGCCCGCCCGGTTCTGGTGGGCATGGGCAAAGCCAGGGATGTCATTCCGGGCTACCATGACAAGTTGTTCCTGCATGCCGGCCCGCCGGTGACCTGGGAACGCATGTGCGGTCCGCAACGCGGCGCTGTGATGGGCGCGCTCATTTATGAAGGCATGGCCAAGGACGAAGTGGAGGCGGAACGCATCGCCGCTTCAGGCGGGATCGAATTTGCCCCCTGCCACCACTATCATTCGGTTGGTCCCATGGCAGGTGTGGTATCCCCCTCCATGCCGGTGTTCATCCTTGAGAACAAGGCTTTTGGCAATCTGGCATATTCCACGCAGAACGAAGGTCTGGGCAAGGTGTTGCGTTACGGCGGCATGGGGCCTGAGGTGTATGAGCGTCTGCACTGGATGGAAGATGTTTTGTATCCCACGTTGCTGCGGGCTTTGCAGACCATTCCGGAAGGTATTGACATCAAGAGCCTGATCGCCCAGGCGCTTCACATGGGCGACGAGGTTCACAACCGCAACCGCGCTGCCACCAGCCTGTTCCTGCGTGCCCTCACCCCGGCCTTGATCCGCACCAGCGTCAATGCCGAGGAAACCGCCCGGGTGTTCGAGTTTATCGACAAGAACGACCATTTCTTCCTGAACCTGAGCATGGCTGCTGGCAAGGCTGCCCTTGAACCTGCCGAAGGTATTGCGGGTTGCTCCATTGTGACCGTGATGGCACGCAATGGCACCGATTTCGGCATTCGCCTGTCATCCATGCCCGACCGCTGGTTCACTGCTCCGGCGGGCGAGGTGCGCGGGTTGTATTTCCCCGGCTTTACTGAAGCAGACGCCAACCCGGATATCGGTGACAGTACCATTACGGAAACAGCCGGTTATGGCGGCTTTGCCATGGCAACTGCCCCGGCAATCACCAAGTTCGTGGGCGGCACACCTGACATGGCTGTTCAAGCGACGCTGGAGATGTACGAAATTACCCACAGCGAGCACGAAGGCTTTACCATTCCTGTGTTGAACTTCCGCGGGACCCCACTGGGTATTGATGTGCGCAAGGTGATGGAAACCGGTATTCTGCCGCAGATCAATACCGGTATTGCCCACAAGGACCCGGGTGCAGGCATGGTTGGCGCTGGTATTTTGCGCGCCCCTGAAGAATGCTTCGAGGACGCTTTTAAAGCCCTTTCAGAAATGTAAAACATGCAACCTTAGGAGAGAAAAAATGAAACTGCTTGACCTGACCATTCCTCTTGGTATCGGTACTCCCGCCTGGCCCACCTACGAACCCCTGCAGGTGAAGTACTTTAAGCGTCTGGCTCCCAATGGCGCCAACGGCCAGCTCCTGACCCACTCAAACCATCTGGGCACCCATCTGGATGGCGAGATCCACTTCTACACCCCGGGCAAGGACATGGCTTCATTGACCATGGACTACCTGGTGCACGATGCTGCGGTTGTGGACCTGTCTGATGTATGTGGCGATTATGATGTGTACACCAGCAAAATGATCACCGACCGCGTGGAAGTTCGCGAAGGCGACATTCTGGTGATCCACACCGGTTACCATCACTTCGGTTGGGATCAGCCCACCGCTGATGAAATTCGTTACATGGTTTGCCATCCTGGCCCCGATCAGGAATTTGCCGACTGGGCAAAGAAGATGAAGATCCGCTGGATCGCCGTGGACTGCGGCTCTGCCGATCATCCGATGAACACCATCATCCGCAACTGGATGCCCCGCCAGGCCAAGAAGGCTGAGTATGTGTTCAACAAGAAATTCGGTATGGGCCTTGAGCAGTTCTTTGATGATACCAAGTACCAGTTGATGCACATCGACCTGTTCCCCAATGAGATTATCCATGCTGAGTGCTTTGGCGGCGACATTGACCTGATCTTGAACCGCCGCATCCAGGTGGGCTTCTTCCCCTGGCGCTTTGTGGATGGCGAAGCCTCGATTGGCCGCGCTGTGGCATTTGTTGACGATGCTGAGTATGAAGAACTGATGGCCAAGAAAGCCGCCATGCCCAAGACTCGCTTCGGCGATGCTTACAATCCCGCTCACGTTGAGTCGCTCAACCGGCTCACCGCTCAGAATCTGGCGTAAGCGTGTAATCCGTCAAACTGCTGCCTGGTGATTCGCTCTCAACCGGGGCGAATCACCAGGTACAGTGGCGAAACACGATATCCGTTCAACCTTATTAACAGGAGATTAGCACAATGAAATTCGAAATCCCCGAGAAAGTGACTGAAGAAACCCTGCATATCGACGTGCGTGATGTCGAAGCTTTGCTGCAGGGTCCTGCCATGCAGCTTCCCCCTTGGCCCGAGTGCCAGGTGAAGCTGAAGGACGGCCGCATCATGTACATCCGCGAAGCCAAGCTGGAAGAAGCTCCCGCGATGATGGAATACATGAAGCGCGTTATGGAAGTGGATCATGACTTCTATGATATCGTTGGCGCCCGCGTTTACTCCGAAATCCTGGGCTGGTACCGCAAGCGTCTGAAGGACCCCTACACCATGGTGGGTCTGATCGATGGCAAGTGGGTTGGTTTCGCCAATGGTCGTGTGATGAATGAAGACATCAACATCTCCCTGCACACCATGGCGCTGGATCGCGGCGGCCGCATCGGCGCAGTGATGTACTACGCCAAGGCGTACTACGGCTTCGAGATCATCAAGAACACCGAATGGTGGGCGACCTACGAATCCTACAACGGCTGGATGCGCTGGGGTCTTGGCATGGCTCAGCCTTCCTACCCGTGGCCCGATGTACAGCATGAGCTGGGCGGCGCCCGTGTGTACTATGTCACCAAGAAGTACTGGGATCAGGTTGTGAAGAATTATGTCCGCCAGATGTCCGGCGCCGATCTTGACTTCAACGTGACCGACGAAGTTCGCAAAGCCAACGAGAAGTTCATCGTTCCTGAGAACGTCACCGTCTAATATGCAAACGTCATTCGCTCTTACCGTTACCCGCCGGTTATCGGTGAAAACCTCGCTGCTGTTGGACCTCAGTCTGGTGCTGTTTGGCAGCCTGTTGATCGCCCTGCTGGCGCAGGTGCGGGTGGTGCTGCCTTTCACACCGGTTCCCATCACTGCTCAGACGCTGGGTGTGTTGTTAATCGGTGCGGTGCTGGGCTCCCGCCGCGGTGCGGCTGCTGTGATCGCCTATATCGTTGAAGGTGGTCTTGGTCTGCCGTTCTTCGCTGGTGGCAAAGCCGGCCTGGCCGTACTGATGGGCCCCACCGGTGGTTACCTGCTGGGTTTTGTGGCAGCCGCCTTTGTGGTTGGCTGGCTGGCTGAGCGCGGGCTGGATCGCCGTGTAAGCACCTCCATGCCGTTGTTTGTGCTGGGCATGGCCGTCATCTATGCCTTCGGCTGGCTGGGTCTGTCCCGCTTCGTCGGCATGGAAGCCGCACTGGCTGGCGGCGTGCTGCCCTTCATCTTTGGCGACATCGTCAAAGTGGCACTGGCTGCAGCTCTGTTGCCGGCAGCCTGGCGGTTGCTCAAAGGACTGGAACACTAGTCTGTTGTGATTTGACAGGAACCGCCCTGGAATTCCAGGGCGGTTCTTTGGTTAATATACAGGGTTAAGGTAGCATCGCTCTTTCGACGATTATCATGCCGGTGAGTGCGTCCAAACCGGAAGATGCCCCGTATCCGCGTGCCCATTGGGCCGCCTGAGTGGGGGGTGGCGCAGTCGTCATGAGGGCATCCACCAGTTGCGTCAGGCGTTCGTCTGCCAGTCCCATGCAGGCCGCCTCCAGGATCGTTGCACTCAGCGAGGTGGTGGCACGAAACGCCAGGTCAACCAGGGATGGGAAAAGTTGATTGATAAACCCGGCACGGAAGGTTGAGCCGGTGGGTTCGTTCCAGCGGCGCAGAGCCAGCAGCATGCCACAGATAAGATCGTCGCCTGAAGGGGTCAACCCGCGTCCCTGGCCGATCATGCGGGTTGCCGCAGACAGAATTGCATCAGTACTGGCAGTCTGCAAGGCGCGGATCATGGTTGCCACAGGCTCTGACCAGGGGGTGTTGAGTGGCAGGGGAACCTGGTTAATTAAGAAGGGAAGCATCACGCCAATCCCTTCGTTATTTTCAATGGGTCCCAAAGCAGAAATAAGTTGCACAAGATACTTTTTGCGCTTCCCGGGCAAGGCTGGTTTGGCGTCTGGCAGGCCGGGTGAGTAGAGGTTGCTGTGGTTCCATTTGAAACGCTTATTTAATGAAGGAAGTTCTCCCTCGGAATTGGAAAAGAGGACAGGAGAATGTTTCTCCAGGGCTGGCAGGATGGTCTGAGCATTAAGCAAATTAATGGTCAGGGGTCCTCTGAACGCTTCCAACGAGAAAAAAACGACCCGTTGGTTGGCAAGCAGCACAAACACACCGCGGGATGTATTGCCGATGACCTGACCTGACAGGTTCAGGTTTGCGAAATCATGCACCAATGTGCCTACAGAAGAAACTGTCAGTGAAGATGGTGTGTCCATGCGGGCTGAATTATACCCTGCCAGGGTGGCAGGAATGACAGGGACAAAACCCCAGGGGTGTACTATAATTGATGAGTTGCGCGAAGGCTCTTCGCATAGTCATTCAAATCTCCCGATGGATAGGAGTTCTCATGCCCCCGATTGTCTGGTTCCTGCTTGTCATTCCGTTTGGCATTGTCCTGTTTTTTATCATTGCACTGGTTGGGTTCCAGGTGCCGTCGCCCATACAACCACCGCGTGTTGAGGGTGGAAGTCCGCAGGAGGAAGCCCTGCGGAAGGATCTTCCGGCGGCATTGAGCCAGTACTTTACGGAGAATAATGGCTCTCCGGTGTTGCGCTCACGTCGGGCGGTGGCATGGGGCAGGGGGCGCATGTTGATCAACAGTTTCCCGATTATCAAGCGCATGTGGTTGCCCACCATCTGGGTTCTGTATCTGAACCCCGGCAAGGAATTTTTCCTGAGTTACTCAGTTACCTGGTTTGGCATGCCCTCCATGGAAGGCGGCGATCAGTATGTGCAGGGCAGGGGACGCATCGTCACCGGTCAGAATGATCTGAAAAATGCCAATGTTGACCGTTCAGAAGAGACCCTCATGTGGCTGTATACCCTGTTTGCCTCACCGGATGCATTGCTGGACCTACCCAGGAGCGCGATGGAGGGCGGCAACAAGGAAAAACTAACCCTCAAGGTTCCATCAGCGCACGGAGATGACCTTCAGTTTGATCTGGTGTTTGACCGCGAGCGTGGCGAACTGACCGAGGTGCACACCCAGCGTCCGACCGCCCGGGATGGAAGGGTGTTAACCTTCGTGGCAAAGTATTCCGGGTATGCCCAGGTGAGTGAAGGCATTTATTTGCCTTCCAAACTGGTGTTGGAATGGGAAGACGATCCCTACATCGAGTTGAGCATGAAGGACGTGCGTTACAACGCAGGTATTGATGAAATTCTGGCTGGCCGCGTGGTGGTTGAGGAAGCGGTGGAAGCGGAGACAACCGAGGATGTTGAAGAAGAAGTCAATGGCGAAACCACGCAAGAGATGGTTGATGGGGATGAAGATATTGTGGACGTTACCGGTGAAGAAGTGGATTCCTCTGCCTCCGATGAAGATGGCCCGTCCGATACACAAAAGGCATCTTAAGGCAACCATTGATGGCTGAGCACATGTCGGAGAAAAAATGGACGACGCCTGATTTCCTGCTGCTGGGATGGATCATTCTGGCAGCCATCACCAGCGTAACCGTCTCGGTGGTGTTGAAGGCATCTTTTCCACTCTTCACACTGGCATGGCTGATCGCCCCACTGATCGATCTCCTAATCACAGGAAAGGCAAGCCGCAGCGGTTTCAGACGCATCACATGGCGTTCGTTTGCCGCTGCTGGCTTGCTCAATCTATTCTTTACGGGGGTGGTCATGCTGCTGGTGGAGCCGTGGTCACATACCTACCAGAGCCTGGTTCGGCTGGCTGCCGGCAGCCCCACCCCGGATTCCACCTTTGTCTGGCTGGTGCGTTTTCAGGACAGCCGCATGTGGATCGGCATGTTGTTATACAGCGGTCTGGTCACCCTGTTTGCGGAGGAGTTGTTTTTCAGGGGCTGGTTGTTGCAGCGGATGCTGCACCGCTTTCCAGCCTTTCTGGCGGTGGCAATTCAGGCGGCCATTTTTGTTGTCCCCAACCTGCTGGTGGCTGCCATTTTACCCGGCGCACAGGGCTGGCTTTATGCCATTGTGTACACCTGGCTCGCCATCGGTGTGATCGGTGGACTGGCGGCGCAATCCACCCAGTCCATTTTCCCTTCCCTGATTTCCGCGGCTCTAATCAATCTGGTGCTGGTGATCTTCGTCTGGTAGGCTAGATGGTCCATTCGCCAGAGTTTTGATCATAACCGGCGGCATTATCTGGCGGTCGTTGTTCCATTTCATCCAGATCTGACGTGTCCTCTGTCTGATCTTCAACAGCGGAACCCTGGGGAATCTGCTGATCCATTTCTTCCAGAATGGTGGGAGCCTCAGCCATGGGCGAATTCTCCAGCGCCTGTTCCACCGCTTCCTGCAGGCTTTTCTTGCCGGGTTTGCGTTTCCCCATGCCTTTTAAAGCCCCCAGCAGATACTGGGTAACCCCTTTGGTGAGCGCCGTGATGGTTCTACGGGACAATTTCTCGCCCTTCTCAAACCAGATCACCGATGCATAACCCATTACCACGGTTGTGGATGAGGCAATGGCAGCCGATAGCACCCAGCCGGGAAGTCCGCCAAATTTGGAGAGCTGCTGGAACAGGGTGCGCCCGAGCATGGCTAAGCCAAATGTTGCCACCAGTTCCTGGGCGCGCTCAAGATTGATCTTGTAATCATAGATGCGGGCGATGCCCAGCACCATGACCGCCTGGGTGACGATCAGCGGTGCAAAGTCGATTACCGGCAGGGGAGAGAGGGCTATGGCGGCGGAGATGGACGCAGCCGAGATGATCGAGCGCCATGCCAGTTGCCAGCGGTACTGGGGCAGCGCCCTGCCCAGCGCATTGACGATGCGCGGCTCGGTCATGGCAATTGCCATCAACACCTGTGACAGGTTGTCGCCGCTTTTGGCAGACAGGGGGATTAGTTGTTCAGTGGTCAGGTTCAGGTTGCGCGCAGCCTGTTCGATCACCCGGTTTTTGTCTTTTTTCACCAGATCGATCTTGTTCAGCGCAACGATGAAAGGCTTTCCAAGAGCAGTCAGTTCTTGGAAAAGTTGCAGTTCGGTTTGTTTAACGCCCTGAATGGCGTCAAACAGGATCACCAGGAAGTCAGCATCACGGGCAGCCGAAAGGGCTTCGTCGCGCTCACGCTCTCCCACTTCTCCAACGGCGTCCGCTCCGGGGGTGTCAACCACCGAGAAAACGCCGGCATCAGCCTGCTGATTGACGCGCGTGGTTCCCGGAACCGGTGATACCTCTGCGCGATCCTGGTTACTTTGCACAAACTGATTGTACAGGGTGCTTTTGCCCACATTTGCCGGACCGACAATGGCGACGGCGTGCTTCTCGCCAAATGTCTGCTTGAACTGGGCAGTGGACAACTTGATTAACAGCTTGACCAGGGTGTTCTGTGAAGGAAAGGCAGCAATGAGGCTGGTCAGGGTGTTTCGTTCTGATGGAGCCAGTGTCTCCCAGATGGAACCCAGCAAGCGTTGGGTCTCGGGGGGTAATTTTTTCAAGGCATCATCCAGATCAGCCACACATTCCTCCTGACTTCCCCTGTGGCGGGGAACGGTTATGGTACTTTCATAAAGGCAATGACATCAAATGACACATCTCCGGTATCTCCGCCGGGCAGTGTGCCAACCAGGGCAAGGGTGACCGGTTTTTCGTAAATGCGCGGTGTGGTCCAGGTTCCCAGAGATACCCAGCGTCCAACCCCACTTTGAACGGGATCGAGGGTAACCGTGCTGCCGGTCTGATCATTGGGAACATCTGCACCATTGATCATCACCTTATAGGTCACAGGCAGGCTGCTGTGCAGAGCCGGGATAAAGACAACCACTTCGTACTGGCCAATGGGGGCTGGTTCAGGGAGCTTCCATGTGATGGTGATCTCGCCCTCAGGGTTGACGGCGTACTGGTAATCATCTCCCCAGCTCAGTGTCGTTTCTTCATTATATAATACCTGCCGGCTTTGAATATCGGCACTCATATCATCCACAAAGAAAACCGGCCGGTCTTTCGGCAGTACCGAGATCAAGGACTGCTCGGATGCACCCAACGGCGCAATTGCAACCCGGTCCACCGCGACGATTGAATATTCATCGCGTTCCTCCCAGGCAGTGGAAACGGAAACACGGTCAGGGCGGTCAATGGTGTAAATACCGATGCTGCGCCACTGATCATATACCTGGGCTACATCACTGCGGCTGGAAAGAAAATCCACGCTGCGCGTGCCGTAGATGGGGAAGATTTCATTGGAGCCGAGCGATACGTGAAACTCAAGTGGGCCGGCTGAGGAGAATACGGTATCCATCACAAAGATTTGATACATGCCGGGGTCGAGGGCAATATCGGTATACCATGTGATTGCCCCACTGCCAAAAGTGGCGCGGTATGCCTCGGTGATTTCCTTGCTGAGTTGCTGGGCAATGGTGGCCGAGGAAAGCCACTGCGGATTGGAAAAGTCGGGGTTCACCGCTGCTGATGTCTCTTCATCCAGAATATAGCCAGGACCGGCAAAGCCGGGAACGGGTGGGTCCAGTTGGGCCAGATCCTCCACCCGGCTGGCAGATGGGGGAAGCGGCGTTTCTGTGGGCGGCGGAGGCGGCGTCACCGTGGCGGTGGCGGTGGGCGTACGGGTGGGCAAGGGTGTGTAGGTGAGCGTGGGAGGCATGGGGGGGGGGGGGTAACGCCCGCGTACCATTTGATCGACAATGGGGAAGTTCAGCCAGGTCACAATGACCAGGACAAATATGCCTACTGCCCATCCAACCGGTTCCCACGGGAATTTATGTTTTGATTTGGTGGTCGTGATGTTTTCCTGCCCGTTGTGTTCGTCGGTCATTCGTTCACCTGTATGAATGGGGTCTGAGATTGGTGATCAGAATGATACTATAATTTTTGTCAAACCAACACGCAGTAATCCCGGTCATAAAAAGACCTTCCCCCTGGGAAAAGGGGGAAGGTCGGCAATGGAATGAAACTGTAGATGGCAGGAGTTTATGGCATCCAGTGCGGTTCCATATTCTCCACTGCTTCGTCCGTCACAGCCAGCAGGTCGGTACCGTCAGGATGCACCAGGTATAAGTGCGCCTTGCCACCCACATAGTGGACAAACACCAGGCGGGAGCCATCCGGTGACCAGGCGGGAGCCATATCATTGGCGGGGTCGTTGGTGACGCGCTTTACATCAATGCCGGCTTCACTCATGACGTAGATCTCCGGATTGCCGTCGCGCACGCTGTCGAAGGCGATGTATGCGCCATCCGGGGACCAGGCTGGGTGGGTATCATCGCAGGTATTGCTGGTCATCCGGGTGACGCTGCCATCGGAAACCTTCATGACGTAAATTTCACTGTTGCCGTCACGATCCGAAACAAATGCGATCCGGCTGCCATCCGGCGACCAGGCAGGCAGGGTGTCGCTGCCAGAGTTGTCGGTCAGACGAACCTGTCCGCTTCCGTCAATATTCATCATATAGATTTCGGCATTGCCGTCGCGGTCACTGACAAACGCGATCTTGCTGCTGTCCGGCGAGACCACGGCGTAATCTTCCATGCCGTTTTGATTGGTCAGGCGGGTGACGTTGGAGCCGTCGAGATCCATGCTGTACAGCTCGGGGTTGCCATCGCGGTCAGATGTAAAGAGCACTTTGGCGCTATCCGGTGAGATTGAAGCATCGTAGTCTGACGCGGTATTGTTGGTCAGGCGGGTCAGGTCGCTGCCGTCCGGGTTGATCATGTAGATTTCATTGTTTCCATCGCGGTTGCTATGGAAGACAATGGGGTTCAAACCGGTGACCGGAATGGCAAAGTTGGCATTACCGCCAAACCCGAAGAGGCTCAGGAAGCCACCGGTCGGGTCGCATGCGTCGCCCATGCCATCCCTGTCGGTGTCCAATTGATCCATATTGAAGACCATCGGGCAGTTATCGTTGTAGTTTGCGATCCCATCTGCATCGATGTCGCTATCGCAGGCATCGCCCGTGGCGTCTCCGTCCAGATTTTCCTGGCCCTTGTTGGCGGTCATGGGGCAATTATCGGTGCCGTTGCCCACGCCGTCGCCGTCCTTGTCGGGGTCGCATGCGTCGCCAATACCGTCCTTGTCCAGGTCAGCCTGGCTGGGGTTGGCAATCACCGGGCAGTTGTCGGCGCCATCGTCAACGCCATCATTGTCGTCGTCGGGGTCACAGGCATTGCCCATGGCGTCGCTGTCGGTGTTGAGCTGGTCGGTGTTGGCGATGAACTGGCAATTGTCGTTGCCATCCATGATGTTGTCGTTATCATCATCAGGGTCGCAAGCGTCACCCTGCATGTCACCGTCATTGTTTTCCTGCAGCGGGTTGAAGATGAACACGCAATTATCGGAGCCATCCTCAACGCCATCGTTGTCATCGTCAGGGTCGCAGGCGTCGCCCATGCTGTCGCCGTCAGTATTGGTCTGGTCGCTGTTGGCCACCAGCGGGCAGTTATCAGCGCCATCCAGCACGCTGTCGCCGTCATCGTCGTCGTCGCAGGCATCGCCCTGACCGTCGC
>DAOUGC010000055.1:0-9293 GCA_034429695.1 Levilinea sp. | reverse complement strand
GGAATGGAACTTAATTGATTACCCTGTTGTGCCAGGCATTCCTTACCCTCATCCGGTTTTGAGCATAGAACAGCTCAAAACCACCTTCTCCCTGGCAGGGAGAAGGAAACACTCCTCTCCCCGGAGGGGAGAGGCTGGGTGAGGGGCGGGCTGGACTGGAAAAAAATTGATTACCCGGTTGTGCCAGGCATTCCTTACCCTCATCCGGTTTTGAGCACAGAACAGCTCAAAGCCACCTTCTCCCTGCCAGGGAGAAGGAAACACTCCTCTCCCCTCCGGGGAGAGGTTGGGTGAGGGGCGGGCCGGAATGCGTGAATGAAAAATCGTTCGCCACAACCCTTGAAAACCGGGCGCATCAACCGCATAATAAATTCATGCCCAGGTATCACCCCCATACACTTGCATTTGCAAGAGAATTGCGCCACCCGCAAACACCTGCTGAGCAAAAAGTGTGGCAAGTCCTGCGAAACCGTCAATGCGCAGGCTATAAATTTCGCCGCCAGCACCCCATCGGACCCTTCATTGTGGATTTTTATTGTGCCCAGACGAAACTGGTCATCGAAATTGACGGGGATACCCATGCCGATCAAATTGAATATGATCTGGCCCGCACCGAATATCTAAATCAGCAGGGATATCGAGTCCTCCGATTTACAAATAATGATGTTCACACCAATATTGATGCTGTTTATGAATGCATCCTCGTCGCCTGCCAATGTCAAACCCAAATAACCGTTTAACCATTCCCGCGAATCAAAAAGCGCAAAGGATTATCTCCTTTGCGCTTTATATTCAATACCCTGTATCTAGTGCCCTTCGGGTTTGTTCCCCAGGATCTCATCCAGGCGCTGCATCACATCTGGCGTCAGTTTCTCGGCAGCCTGCAGGGCTTTCATATTCTCCTTCACCTGCGCTGCCCGGCTGGCGCCGGTGATCACCGTGGACACGTTTGGGTTCTTCAACGTCCACGCCAGTGCCAGTTGCGCCAGGCTGATGCCCAACTCATCCGCCACCGGCTGAATGCGCCGCACCGTCTCGATCCGCTCGGGTGTGATCACCTCGTCCTTGAGCCACTCGTACCCGGGCAGCGTGGCGCGCGTACCCTCGGGGATGCCGTTGTTGTACTTGCCGGTCAGCAATCCCGAAGCCAGCGGGCTCCAGATGGTGGTTCCATAACCCAGGTCGCTGAACAAAGGCAGATACTCGCGTTCCATGCGCTCGCGCCACAGCATGTTGTACTGCGGCTGCTCCATGCTGGGCGGGGTCAGGTTGTACTGGCGGGCAACGGCGTCGGCGCGCATGATCTCAGCCGCCGACCACTCGCTGGTGCCCCAGTAAAACGCCTTGCCCTGCCGGATCAGGATGTCAAAAGCGCGCACGGTTTCCTCAATGGGCGTATTGCGGTCGGGTCGGTGCGCGAACACCAGATCCACATAATCCATCTGCAGGCGGCGCAGCGCATTGTTCATCCCCTCAATGATGTGCTTGTGCGACAGCCCGCGGTCATTGGGACCTTCTCCGCCCCAGAAGATCTTGGTGGAAACCACCAGTCCCTCCCGCCGCCAGCCCAGCTTTTTGATCACATTGCCCATCACAATTTCGGCATTGCCGCCGGCGTACGCCTCGGCATTATCAAAAAAGTTAACCCCTTCATCGTACGCAGCCACCATGCAGTCACGGGCCACTTCCTCGCCCACCTGTCCCCCGTAGGTCACCCACGCGCCCAGTGAAAGCGCGCTGACCTTGATGCCTGCCTTGCCTAGTCTTCGATATTCCATGATGTCTACCCTCCTGCCATGATTGTAACAAATGCAGAGGCGGTTATGTGGTTGCTGTCGAATGATTCCGGCATACCCCGGATTGCTGAAAAAAAATCCTCCCCCATTCAGGTGAGGGAGGAAAAGGAGCGTTTACCCTGTTACCGCACCGTTGGTGATGCGTCTGATGTTACGATATAGCGGCTGCAGGTTGCGGTACATCTTCATGTACACTTCATTAAATAACTCATCGTAAATCTTCTGATGTGCCGGGTTCGGGTTGAAGGTGTCTGAAATGCGCGTCATGGCTTTCACGGCGGCTTCAAAAGACGGGTGCAATCCCACGCCAACGGCAGCGTCCATGGCAGCGCCCAAACCGGAGGTCTCATACAGATGCGGGCGTGAAACCGGCAGCCCGAAGATGTCAGCGGTCAGTTGCATGGCTGCATCGCTCTGACTGCCGCCGCCCGCCACGCGCAGTTGATCGATGGGCACGTGGGTGCGCTTCTCGGTGCGCTCCTTGCCCTCACGCAACGCATACGCCAGTCCTTCGAGAATGGCGCGGTACAGATGGGCGCGGGTGTGATTATCGCCAAAACCGATCACCGCCCCGCGAGCCTCGGGGCCGGGGTGGCGCAATCCGGGCGACCAGTAGGGTTGCAACACCAGCCCGTGCGAGCCGGGCGGCACGGCGTTCACCAGGTCGTCAAACAGATCTTCAGGCTCAATGCCATCCCGGTCGGCGATTTGCTGCTCACGCAAACCAAACTCCTGCTTGAACCAGCTCACCATCCAGTAACCGCGGTAGATCTGGATCTCATTGTTGTACGCCCCCGGCGCAGCCGCCGGGTAAGGCGGGATCATGGGAATGATCTCGATGTATTTTGAGTTATGGGTATTGATGGTGGCGGTTGTGCCGTAACTGAGACAACCCATGTTGGGGCTGAGACAGCCGGCGCCCAACACCTCGCAGGCTTTATCGGCTGCGGCGGCGATCAACGGTGTGCCGGCAGGGATTCCGGTTAACGCTGCGGCCTCCGTGCTGATCTCGCCCAACTGGCAGCCCTGCGCAACCAGGTCGGGCAGGTACTGCTTTGGAACCGGAACGGCTTCCCACTTCCAATCCCATTTTTTGGACCAGGTGAGCGCCTTGTAATCAAACGGCACATAGCCCACCTGCGAGCCAACCGAGTCCACGAACTTCCCGGTCAGGTGGTAGGTCAAAAAACCGGACAGGAACAGGTATTTATGCGTTTTATGCCAGATTTCCGGCTGGTGGGTGCGGATCCAGTTGGCTTCGGCTTCACCCTGCAGATAAGCCACCGTTTCACTTGCTCCGGCCACGGCGAATGCCACGCCCCACAACCCGCCCACCGGCGGCAGACCTTCGGTGCGGCGTTGATCCAGCCAAACGATGGCCGGGCGCAGCGGCTGACCCTTTTCGTCCACATTGACCACCGTGCCGCGCTGGGTGGTGAGCGCCACACCCGCAACACTGGCGGCGTACCCGGGGTCCTGGGCAAACAAACCGCGGCAGGCCTCGCCCAGCGCATTCAAGAACACCAGTGGGTCCTGTTCCGCAAGCCCTGGCGCCGTGGAATAATAAGGTTCGATCGCCACACGCTGCTTGGCTATCAAGTTACCGGATGGGTCAAATAACAGGGCGCGGATGGATTGAGTTCCCGCATCAATGGCTAGCAAGTTACCTGGCATGGCTGCTCCTGAAGTTTGGAACTGAGGAAAAAACACGGCAACAGAAGATCCCCTCTGTTGCCGTTACTATTATATATCCATACTCCACTGCTTTGCCCGCTGGGTATCATCCATGTCCAGCCCGAGCGTCCCGCCCGGGTTCATCACATTGCGCGGGTCAAAATGCTCTTTCAGGGTGCGGATCACCTGCATGGCGGGTGTTCCGATCTGCTCCTCCAGCCAGGGCGCGGTCTGCTTGCCAATGCCGTGATGATGGCTCATGGCAGCCCCGCTGCGCCGGATGGCTTCCAGGATGCTGTACTGCAAATGCAGGTACTCTTGAATTGAATCCATGCGCGCAATGAAGATGAAATACAGGTTGGCGCCCTGCGGGTAGGCGTGTGAGAGGTGCGTCATGCAGATGGTGTTGGGCCGCGCCTTCACCACGGCGCGCACGCTCTCATGCACAGCGCCCATCTGCTCCCAGGTGACGGCGCACTCCAGGGTATCAGTGAGGATGCCAAAGTCCTGCAGATCCTCGCGCATGTAAGGGTCGGTAAAGCGGCTCTTCTCCCAGCGTTTGGTGACCCCAAACGGGCTGAGCACAAACGCCCCGTGCCGCGCGCAAATGCGCGTGATCTGGGCGGTCACCTGGCGGGTGTAAGACGCGCTGCCGTCGGCGGAACCCAGCATCAGGCAGCGCTGCATGGGCTGATAATCCAGCACGCGCAGCACGGTGTCGGCTGGTGTACCGTGAATATGGTACATGCGCATGGCGATATCGGTTTCCTCAGGGTCAGACAGTCGAAAAACGGAGGGAAAGCCAAATTCGCCCTGCATGATCTCACGGCAGGCTGCGCGCGCCTGGTCCCAGGTACGGAACATAAAACTGAACCGGCGGGTGTTCTCTGGCATGTAACGCGAGAGTTTGAGCGTCACTGCGGTGAGCACGCCAAAGCAGCCTTCTGATCCGATCATGATCTGATCCATGTCCGGTCCGGTGGCTGAGCGCGGGTAATCGGGGGTGCGCAGCACGCCCACCGGCGTGACATACTCCTGCCCCAGCACCATGTCCTCAATTTTGCCGTAGTAGGTGGAGTTCTGTCCCGCGCCGCGCGTGACCACCCAACCGCCCACGCTGGAATATTCAAACGACTGCGGGAAGTGACCCAATGTGTAACGCATGGGCGCACCCAGTGTCTGAGGCGCGTTGTTGAGGATCTCCTCCAGTTGCGGTCCGGTCATGCCGGGCTGCACGGTGATGGTCTGGTTTTCGGCGCTGAAGGACAGCACCTTGTTCATATGACGCGACATGTCCAGCGTCACACCGCCGCGCACGGCTTCGGTTCCGCGCGTGACGGTGGAACCGGCTCCGTAGATGTACAGCGGAATATTATTCTGATGGCAGTATGCCACCACCGCCTGTACGTCTTCAGCCGAACGCGGCGCAACCACCGCGTCGGGCAGGTGCTGCAGCAGGTGTTTGCGCAGGCGCAGGATGTCGATCATGCCGCAACCGTAAGAAACGTGTGTGCGCAGGTAGGTATCAGTGGATACATTTTCCTCACCCACCATGCTGCACAACGCGCGAACGTGGGCTGCATCCAGCCCAACCGGCATGTCGCAATCCAGATCTTCCAACCCCAGACCCAGCGGTTGGACAAAATCGGCATCGCTCATGCCGAAGATCTCTTTCATCATCGCATACAGGCCGCGGTTGGGGTGCTTAAAACGCGCCGGGTCGCCCCATTTAAACAGCGAACGCAGTGAACGGGGCGGGGTTTCGCCTTCGTACCAGGCGGGAGCATTGGCAGGAATGGAAGATTTACTCATGGGCTTCCTCTTTGGCGTGGTTCAGGGTCATCGGCTTTCGTGCATCGAAAGGTTGAAAGGGTATCCCAGCGCGGATTGCAATGCCGGGTTGGGGCTGTAGTACATGCTCCATGTTTCGTTGTAGCGGGCTTCCTCCGCCTGCCACGTGGCGTCGTCCCAACCCAGTTCCGGCTGCACCATGGCGCGGATGCGATCCATGTAGCCGCGTCCGCCTTCAGGCAGCAACAAGCCCAAACGCACGCGGCGCAGCAGCAGATCATCCAGGTGAACCACGGCCTCAGCGCGTGCCGCCCAGCGCAGTTCAGCCCATACGTTCAGCAGGGTGGGAATGCGCTCCAGTTCACCAGCGCCAGCCGCTGACAGCAACGGGATGGTTCCAGCGCCGTGACGACCCACCAGATGCAACGCGGCGTCCATGTCCAGCTCAGGGGCAATGCCGTTTTCGTCCAGTTCATCAAACAAGGGCCTGCGCGGTGAATAGCGCTGCTCAAACGCCGGCAATTTTGGTGCAGCCAGTTGGAGCGCGGCATGCGCCATGATGCGGAAGGTGGTCAACTTTCCGCCGGTGATGGTGATCAAGCCGTCTTCATCCCACACGGCGTGCGCGCGCGACTCTTTGGACGGCGTGGCCGCGCCGGTATTGACCACCGGACGCAACCCGGCAAAGGACGCAATCACATCGGACGGGGTGACCGGCAAACCGGGGAACAGAAATTCCACCGCTTTCAGCAGGTAATCCACCTCATCCGGCGTGGCAAAAGGTTCAGCGTAGGTTTGCTCCATGCTGGCAGGGTGATCCAGATCGGTGGTTCCAACCAGCGTCACCCCTTCCCATGGGATGATGAACATGGCGCGCCGGTCGCGCGGATGAAACAGGGTAACAGCATGGCTCGCCGGAAATTTATCTTGAGGGAAGACCAGATGGCTGCCGCGCAACTTGCGCAGGCGGGGGGCAGCGCCAACATGGGCGCGCAATTCATCCGACCAGGGCCCGGCTGCGTTGATCACCACCCGCGCGCGAACTTCTTTCTGCGGGCCATCCAGCTCAGCCGTGCTCTGCACGGTGACGCCGCACACCCCATTATGGTCGCGCAACAGGCCTGTGACCCTGGCATAATTGAGCGCCGTGCCGCCCTGCGCCATTGACTCCTGGATCAGGCGCAATACCATGCGGGAATCATCCAGGGCGGCATCGTAGTACTGGAATGCACCCTGCAGCCCGTCCAGATTGATGCCCTTGCACGAGCGCAGGATCTCAGCCACACCCATGAAACGATGTTTCCATTTGGGCGCCAGCAGGTCATACAGCGCCACGGCTGCGCCGAATTGCCAGTTTTTAAAATGATAACGGGCATAGTTTGGCAGGCAAAAACTGAGCGGCGTCACCAGGTGCGGCGCTTCGCGCAGCAGACGCTCGCGTTCCCGTACGGATTCGCGCGTCACGTTCACCTGACGATTGTACAGATAGCGAAATCCACCATGGACCAGCTTGGAGGAGCGGCTGGAAGTGCCAAAGGAAAAATCGTTGGCCTCCAGCAGCAGCGCCTTCAAGCCGCAATCCACGGCCGTACGGAAAATACCCGCGCCGGTGATACCCCCTCCGATGATGATCAGGTCCCAGGTCTGATCAAGCGCCTGCCACAAATCATTCCGGGTCTGTGGTTTCCACATGCCGCACCTCCCTGCAAAAGACGCGTTGAATACACCCGCCGCCAGGTTCTGGAAGCAGGTCAAACAGATGATGAATCAATTCCTGGCTTACGAATTCAGCCGGTCTGCGGTGATCACATCCCGCCACATGTTGGCGCTGTCGGTCATCACTTTCAACGCCAGCGCCTGGGCTGCATCCGGGTCGCAGCGTAGAGCGCACTGACGCAACTGCTCATAGAACGCCGTAGAATGCTGGCGGTATGTTTCCATCTGGAAGTATCGTTCGCCCACCACTTCATAAAGCGGCCTGACAGTGTTGACGAACATGGTAAAAAAGGGATTGCCCGAGAGGATCGTGACCTGGCGGTGCAGCGACCAGTCAAATCTTGCGAAGGCTGCCGGGTCTGAATCCAACCCGCTGAGATCCTCAAGGAGGGCGGCAACCGCCTGCGGATTGCGCTCAACTGCCATGCGGGTGTAGGCAGGGCAGATCAAAATTCGCATGTCGAGCAGATTGGGGATGAAATCAGGAGGGAGTTGTTTGAGTTGCAGGGCGGCAGCCACCAGCACCGAGAGGTTGCCCTCGGTCCAGTAATCACGCACACGGGTGGGCTTGCCCTGGCGGATCTCGATCCAGCCGTCACGCGCCATGCGTTGCAACACCTCACGCAGGGTGGGCCGGGTGACACCCAACTGGACAGCCAGTTCACGCTCGCCGGGCAGGTTGGAGCCGGCCGGGAAGACGCCATCAAGAATGGATTGCACCAGACGGCTTTCGGTGATTTCGGCTGGCTTCTCGGGAGGATCCCAGTTCATAAACACCTCTTCGGGGGCAACTGGTCAGACCAGTACTGGTCTGACCAGCTCTAGTATAGCAAGTGGGAGGGAGAATTACAAGAGGGAAAGGAAAAATGGAAAAGAAATTGGAGGTCAGAGGACGGGTAAGTTGTCGGTTATCCCCTTGCAGCCACGGGGTATCGCCGCCATCACCCGGCAACCGGCAGTTCCCGCTCAGCCGCAGGTTTCATCACCCCGCCGAACTTCCACAGCAACAAGCCTGCCACCATGCGGATGCCCACCGATATATACATGGCAGGCGCCAGCCCAACGACGTTTGCCAGTTGTGGTCCCAGGAAGGAGCCTGCGAGAATGGCGCCGTTGTACACCAGGTTGTACCAGGTCAGATACGGCTGGCGGTCATCCTCAGGAGCACATTCCAACAAATGATTCATCAGCCCGCCGCCGATCAACGACCAGCCGATGCCGCTCATGGTCTGCATGATGGCGTACTGCCAGAACTGATAACACACGGGGAAGTACGCCACTGCCGCCGAAATAAACAGACTGCCTACGATCACCTGGGTACGGTAACTGAATTTGCGGCTGATGCGCCCGGTCTGGGTTGATCCAATAAAATGCACCACCCAGAACACCATCGACCCAAACGAGATGAACTGGTCAGAGTAATGCAGCACATCCACCTGATATTTGGGGAATAATGGGCCCGGTGTAAAAACGCCCAGTTGAAAGCAAAACAGGATCAACATCAACACGCCGTACGGTCCCCGCAACAGCTCAAACCGAACACCGCGCAGCCAATCGGCTTTCTTCAAGCGGGGGGTGGCTGCCCTGGGCTGCCTGGCGGTTACGGCTGGCAACGGCGCGGGCGCCTGGGGGGCAATGGTTGTCTGGCGCGGACGGATCAGGAACAGGTGCAGGGTGCTCATGGCTGCACCGAAAAAGCCAATCGCAAACACAATCACGTACGAGGTGGGAAACGTCACCAGTTCCAGGATCTGCCCGACGATGAAGGTGGTTCCCATGGTGATGAGCGCAAGCAGCGCATTGCGCGTGCCCACCACCGTGGCGCGGTATTCCGCCGGAACGGTGTCAGCCAGAAAGGTGTTGACCACCAGCGAGAGCAGCGTGCCGGGGATGTTCATCACCAGCGTGATCACCAGGATGGTCCACACCTGCGCCTGCGCCCCAAGCAGGAGCGGTAGCGGGATGAGGAACAGATAAAACAACCGGGTGAACAGCGCCGACCAGCGCGTAACCTGCCAGTTGGACCAGCGGGTGATCAACACACCCAGCGGCAGGGTGAGGACCAGGTTGGTGACGGCGGGCGCCGCCCCCAGAAAACCAAGCTGCTCAACCGACGCGCCGATGCGCGCGCAGTAAACCGCCAAAAAAACCAGCACCGACCCATTGAGCACGCCAAACCAGGCGATGTCAAAATACCAGTGGGTGAAGTTCCGGCGGTAGATTTCAGGGATGGATTGCGCGGGGCGCAACATGCGGCGTAACTGGAACATAGCCAGATATTATAATGCAGCCGCTTTTTCTTGCGTGTGGTTTGCG
>DAOUGC010000054.1:0-8509 GCA_034429695.1 Levilinea sp. | reverse complement strand
GCCCACTGATTGTTGCAAGTGTCTTGTATTCGCTTACCAGTGCTCCAGATGCACCCTGGACGGGTCAAAGCGCTCCTCCACGGTGCGGTCGGTAACTTTGTGACCCACCGCCACCATGCCCACCGGTATGGCGCCGTCAGGCAGGTTGAGCAGACCCTTCATCAGGCGTTCAAAGCGCGCCACAGGGTACAACCCGCACCACACCGCACCCAGCCCCAGCCCGTGGGCAGCCAGCAGGATGTTCTGAATGGCCGCCGAACAATCCTCCACCAGAAAACCGGTGGCTTTCTGGCGTTCGCTCAAGCCCACCACCACAATGCAGCAACCGGCGTTGGGCATCATCTGCGCAAAAGGCTGACCCGCTGCAATGGCTTGCAACGTTTCCTGCTCGCGCACCACCACAAACTCCCACGGCTGACAATTTTTGGCTGAAGGCGCATAACTGGCGGCATGCAACAGCGTGGTCAGGTCTTCCTCGCTGATCGGTTCACCGGTGTATTTTCGAATGCTACGGCGGGTGAAAATTGCTTCAAGAACATCCATGTTGATCCTCCTGGAATAATAACGCGCCACGCAGCGCGAAACATGCGGCCGGGGACCGGCATGATCGCACCCCGGGGGATGGAAAAGAGTCAAAGAAACCGGAAATTCATCCTGATTCTACTGCAAATCCACACTCTGTCTGGAAAAGTTTGCGTAAATACGCAAAAATTTGCGTATTTTGCATATAGAAATAATGTTCCATTAATGTTATGCTCTTTGAGAACACCCCATTGAGCACAGCAGGTATCGGGAACATCACATGGGAAACTGAATTTCTGTAACGGCATACAGGTTGCACGGATACCGGCAAATGGCTTTACAGTGCAAAAATCATCATTTCGGGGTCATCCAGCCGGGTAACGACCATCTTCGAGGATTTATAAGGGTTAAAAACGATCCTGGATGGCGATCCAGAGTATAATTTGAGGGTTGGAACGCGTTTCGCAGTTGACTCTATGACTGAATTAATGTATATTAACATCGAATCCAGAGTCTGTCCATCGGGAGTGATATGAACATGATGACAAAAACATGGAAACTGCAGCGAGAATTGAGCCTCAAGGAAATGGGGTTTCTGGAAGACCCCTTCACCCCTGCGGCTGACCCGCGTTTCCTTTACCTGTCTGCGCAGCACGGCGAGGTGCTGAAGAAAGCGCAGAACATTATCGAAAGCTCGCGCGGCCTGGCTGTGGTGGAAGGCGGTTTTGGAGTGGGCAAGAGCACCATCGCCCGCCGGCTTGAGACCATCTACCGCACCGCCGAAGAGGAAAACGTGGTGGTGTTTGTGCACTCTGCCAATTATCCTTCAGAATACGCCGCCCTGCTGGACATTTGCAATCAGCTCGGGCTGGACCGCCGCAAAGGCATGACCCAGCAATGGCGCGAGCTGGAGAAGTTTTTGGTGGAAGAGTACAAACGCGATCACACTGTGGTGATCATTCTGGACGAAGCCCAGCGCCTCTCACCCGACGCACTCAGCCTGGTGCACACCCTGTACAACTTTGACATCAACCGCAAGCTGGCTCAGGTGATCCTGTTCGGGCAGCCCGAAATGCAAAAGATCTTTGAGAACCGTCCCGAGGTTCGCAACCGCGTATATTCGTGGTTCACCCTGCACCCGCTGTCTTTTGCCGACGCATACGAACTGATCCGTTTCCGCTGCAAGGTGGCCGGGCGCGACAAGCCCTTCATCACCCAGGCAGCATATGTGGAAGTCAACCGCGCCACCAACGGCATCCCGCGTGACATGGTGATCCTGTGCTCCGAGATCGTTGACGCCATCACCCGCAACGGACGCAACCCCGGCGACGCTCCGGTGGACGACGGGATTGTCATGGAAGCCGTGGAAGCCTTCAAGGAAGTCAGCCGCGAACGCATCGCACGGGGCGATCAGCCTGCTTTATTGTGAACTATTTTATTACGTAAGAAATACAAAAATTAATTACGTAATAATATAAGAATTAAAAGCTGTAAATAATAACGGGATTAATGCTGGAAGAAAAGAAGAGATGACTCAACCGGCCAGGCGAACACCCAAGACCCCATCGAGGGCCAAAAAGAACCAGACCCAGCACCCCTGGATCCAGTTGCTGGACCTGGAGATCGTACAGCCGTTACCGCCGCCCAAAAAGGTGCGCGGACGCCCGCCAAGGCGCTTCCCACGCACCGAGAAGATCACTTTCATGCTCACCCCCAATGAGCTGGCGGCGCTGGACAGTCTGGTGGATCTGCTCAAGAACCGCATCAGCCGGCAGACCAACCGCGGCGACGTGATCGCCTTCATGGCTTACCGGCTGCGCGATGCACTGCTGGACAAATCGGAAGGCAATGAACTTTCCATCCCCGAGGAGGTCCATTCCTTCATGGACCTGGCGCTGTATTTGGACGGCCAGCCCGAGGAAACCCCGGTGGAGGAAGAACCGGTTAAACCGACGCGCAGGCGCAAGGCAGGTTAAAAAACACCAGCCCTGCGGGTTGCGCAGGGGCTGGGGGGATGGCGCTGGTACGCCATCGATAACAGGGTCACTTGCAGTATAACAGGCTTTCGAGCCGCAGGCAAGCACCCCCCCCCGCCCCATCAACTGAATGATGACGATCAACCGGAAAGGGTATCCATCCGGGCGTGTTTTGTGTTGCCAGTTTGCGTGCCTGCAGCGGGGGCACAGAAAGGACAGCGTGAGCGTGGGCAGTCAGCCCACAGCCCAGTTCACATTCATGGGCTTTCACGAGCCGGAAGAGAACTACTTCCGGCTGCTCAATAACTGGTTTGAGCTGATCCAACCGCTGCGCGAGATGTACGGCACACGCCTGATCGCCCCCCTCAAGGTGCTCGAATACATCCTCAAGCACACATGGGGCTACGGGCGCTTTGACCAGCCCATCGCGCTGTCCATCGGCGATATTCGATTCGGGCGGCGCATCGGGCGGCAGCGCATGGACATGGGCACCGGCCTGGCTGAGAACACGGTGCGCAAGGCGTTGGAAGAGTTATGCAAACTGGGTTACATCGAGAAGATGGAACGGCTGGGCTACCGTCCACGCTTGCGCCCCACCCAGACCAAACCAGCCGCGCGCCGCACAGACCCTGATGGAGCCTTCCTGGGTTTTGCGCCACCCTCTGAGAATTACTTTAAGATCCCCAAGGAATGGACTGACATCACCTGTGAGATCAGCTCGGCAGCCACCCTGCTGTGCGTGGAATATTTCATCCGCCACGCCTGGGGCTGGCACAACCCCGACGGTTCATGGCTGGAAGCATCCGAGGTGGCATCCGGGCGGCAGTACCTCAACGGCACGCGCTACGACCCCGGGGTGGGTTTTGACCTCAAAAGCGCCTACCGCGCGCTGGATGACGCGGTGGGACGCGGCCTGCTGGTGTGGACCGACCGCTCACGTGACGGCAAACGGCGCATTTTCAACCTGCACCTGGCGGGCATGGAGGTCTCACCGGAGGGTGAGTACCTGGGCCGCCTGCCGTGGGAGTCAGAAATGGAGCACCGCGAGTGGCGGCGCATCTCAGGGCTGGCAGTAAAGGACGCAGCGCCCGACGATGCTGTCCATCCCGCCGCGGTGGTCCATCCCGCCACTGTCATTGGCAATCTTGAGGGGGTGATGGACAATCTTGAGGTTTCCACTGGCGCTGTTGAGGATCACGCCATCACTGGCAATCTTGAGGGGGATCAGGACAAACTTGAGGCGCAGACTGGCAATCCTGACCGGACGGCTGGCAAAAATGGGGGCGGCACTGGCGAATCTGCAGCCATGTCCGGCAATAACGAGGCAGCGGTTGGCGAAGCCGCAGGGGAGTTAATTAAATACACTCCCGATAACACTTCACCACCACCTGACTTAATCCTTAACCCACACCCCGAACAGACAACAACCGCGGGCGCGCCGGTCGGTGCGCCAGACCTGCTCGATGCGGTTGCTGTTTCAGGCAGTTTCGCTGACTGGCTGGATCGTTTGCAGGTGCAAAACCCGTCCAGGCGGCAATTGCTTGCCGATCCACATGGTTTGCCACGCCTGATCGGCTGGGTTTTGTATGCTCACTCCCAGGCAGGTCTGACCAATCCGCTGGCGTATGCCATCCGGCGTGCGCTGGATCGCGATCAGCCTCCACCGGCTTTTGCAGCCCTCAGCCGCCTGCCCCTGGAAACATGGCAGTGCGTTTGGATGCGCCGCGCTGAGATCTTCCTGACCGGCGCTGACGCCCTGCCTCCTGATTTGCGCGGGGGCGGGCGTTTGATCCTGCGCGAGTACGACCGTGAACGGCTGGAGATGCTGCCAGGCCCCCTGCTGGACCTGCTGGCTGACGCCGGGGTTGGCAATCCGGCGGACAGCGGGGTGGATGACCTGGATGATTCTGACGGTAATGCCGACGAGGTCCTGCCGGTTGACGCCCCCACCGCGGGTGAGCGATTTGACGAAGAACCGCCCTTTCAGGGTGCAGATCCGGCGGCACACACCGCCTGGCTGGAATTGCTGGGCTGGTTGCGCCGCTCAGCCAAACCCGACTGGCTGGATGCCATGCAGGGTCTGGAGGATTGCCTGGCGTGGTTTGAAGGTGATGTTCTGGTGGTGTTGCAGTCCAGCCCGCAACAAGCCGAACGGCTCACCTGGTTGTACCGTCAGTTTGTCACCCGCCATTTGCAGTCCGACCCGGCAGCGCTGGCCGGGGTGGAATTTCAGGTGATCAGAGGTCGGTAGTCAGCAGGGTGCACGTGGTGGATGTGACTGCCGTTAATCTATACGAAGACATCGTTTCGATAACTGTCAACGCGTTGACATTCTTCCCATGTCCACCCCAACTGTCAACCAACAACCATCCACCTGTTGCCTACTACCCACCTCTTACTTATGTTATTATTTACACATCATGAATTGAGGTTAGCATGCCAATCATCACCCTGTCCAATCAAAAAGGCGGTTGCGGAAAGACCACCGAGTCGGTCAACCTGGCAGCCGGCCTGGCGTTGATGGAGTACACCTACAATCCCCACAACCCGGCGCGCGTGCTGCTGGTGGACGGCGACCCGCAGGCCCAGTCTTCCAACATCATCTCCGGCGGGATCTTCTCTGCCCCCAGCGCCGATGACGACGGTCAGCCGCAACTCGCCGACCTGCTCACCCAGGACGACCCGCCGCCCACGGTGGACGCGGTGCGCCGCGCGCGCGTGCCGGTATTGCGCGATGACGCCAAGCCCAACCTGTTTTACGTACACACCACGCGCGCCAAGAATGCCGCCGCCGAGGAACTGCTGGCGCCGCTGGCTGCGCGCGAGTTTCGCCTGCGCGACGCGCTGGAACAGGTGCGCGGCATGTTCCGCTGGATCGTGATCGACACCCCGCCCGGTCTGGGCTGGCTGCTCACCAATGCCCTGGTCGCCGCTGATTTTGTGATCATTCCGGTCGAGACATCGGCCCTGGGGCTGGATGGTCTGCGCCAGACCGAGGTCACCCTGGCGCGGGTCAAGAAACGCCTCAACCGTGATCTTGAGTTGCTGGGCGTGCTGCCCACCCTGGTGGGTAACAATTCGCTCTCCTCCCAGATCGTCGAGACCATCACAGCCGATTATGGCGATGTGGTGCTGCCGCCGATCCGTTTCCGCACGGATGTCTCCGTGGCCTCCGCCGAAGGGCTGGACATATTCAGCTACCGGCCTGGGCGCGGCGGGGGACTGTCCAGCAACCCGGCAGTGGTGGAGCATGTGGAGTTTATCAATGAGGTTGTCCGCCGCTGTGAGGCGCACGAGCAGGCTCGCGCAGGCGGTCGCGGAGGTGGTGCATGAGTCCCAAGGCAAGGGTCAATTTTTCCCGTCCGCGCTCTGTACCCGACGCTGACGAGGTGGATACCCAGGCAGCCATCCTGCAGGAGCGCGAGAACAACCCGCGCCTGGCTGCCCGTCCGGCTGAGCACGGGCAGATGTCGGAACGCATCCCGGTCACACGCGTCCTGCCGGACCCCTTCCAGGCGCGCCGCGTGATCCCCACCCCCATCGCTGACCGCTTTTTCGCCGGGCAGATGGACTGCCTGCAGGCCGCACAGGAATGGCTGGATCTGGCAAACAGCGACATGGGCGCGCGCATGCGCCTGAATGAACTGCTGCCACTGGCGAACTCGATCCGCGCTGATGGGCAGATCAACAGCGTCAAGGGCGTGTGGGAGGTTGCAAATGATGATGGCGGCGCGTTCTTCCGGCTGGAGTCGGGGGAACGGCGCTTCTGGGCGTTGGTGATCAACTGGGCGATGGACGGCGGCAGGGAGGAAGCGCCGCGCATCAAAGCCGAGTCGGTGCCTGCTGTGGATCGCTTCCGGCAAATCAATGAGAACCTGCGCACTTCACAATACACCGCCGTGGGGCGTGCGTGTGCCTTTGCCGAGGCGTTGCTGACGCTGCTGGGTGTTGAGCCGCTGCCGGGCCAGACCACCTACGGCTATTGCCGTGGGGTGCAAAATGTGCGCGTGCCTGGCAAGGTGTGGGAGGAACTGGATGGGCGCATCGGGTTGGGGCGCACCACGCTGGTGACCTATTTCGGCCTGCTCGATTTCCCCGATGAACTGCTCGATCTGGCGGATCAGTACCAGTTGCCGCTGCGCGCGTTGATCGATATCCGTTCCGCCCCGCAAGAGGAATGGGAAGCGCGCATGGTGAATTGGATCGATCAGAACCTGGACGAGGAGCAGATGCAGGCGGTGCAGCAGGGCGCAAAGTTGCCCGGCGGCAGGGGACCGATCACCACCCGCCAGCACCCTGCAGACCCGGCTGAAAAACTGGCTCGCAAAGTGAAAGCCGCCGTTTTTGGACGCGGCGCCGCCAACCCACCGCTTGACGTGCAGCACCTGGCAGAAAGCACGCTGATCGAACTGGGCAGCGATCCGGTTCGTCTGCAGCGCTTTATCGAATTTCTGGACGAGTGGAAGCGGGGGCTGGTTAATAGTAGTAGGAAGTAGGCGGTAGGTGGTAGGCAGAAGGTGGAAAAGGCGTGCGCACAGCACGCCCTTTTTATTTTGCGCAAGGCGGTATGTGCGTAAGGCGGTTTGTGCGCAAGCGGTATGTGTCCGCCAGTGTCAACGCGTTGACAGAAGGTGGCTGGAAGTAGGTGGTAGGTAGTAGGAAGTGAGTAGCTGTCAGGAGCGGAGTAAGGATCCCTGGAGACAGTTGGAAGCAGGTAGTGACGGCTCTGCACCATCCCGTAAAGCATACCTGTAAGGGTTATTAACAAATATTTCCACCTACTACTTACTTCCTACTTCCTACTTCCTACTACCTACCATCTACTTTCCATATCTTCATCCCTTTACCCCTTCCCCACCTTTCCGGCTCAACCACGCCCCTCCTGTTGATTCTAGGGGCGACCCTGTGATTACCCCAGGGGCGACCCTTGATATTCCGCAGGGTCGCCCTTGACTTTTTCCCCTCATTTGCGATAATAATTCCAGGGGCGACCCTTGGGCCAGGAATTTCCCGCATTTTTCTTCGCCCCCATTTGCCCGCTTTCAGCGTCTTGCGGCAGGGAAAATCACATATGAAAATCGTTGCTTTTGCCAATCAAAAAGGCGGGGTGGGTAAGACCACCACCGCGGTGCATCTTGCCCACGGGCTGGCGCTCACCGGACGACGCGTGCTGCTGGTTGATCTCGATCCGCAGGGTCATGTCGCTGTCTCGCTTGGGCAGGACAAAGCCCCCGGTTTGTTCAACCTGATCTGTGAGAACCACGCCCTGTCAGAAGTGATCCAGACCGCCCGCCCCGGGCTGGACATCCTGCCGGGCGACAAGCGCACCGAGCAGGTCAAACGCATGATCGCCGCCAGCCACCTGCCGCAGACCATTTTGCGCGACCTGCTCAAAGCCACCCCGTATGATGTGGTCATGATCGACATGGCGCCCTCGCTGGATGTGCTGCACATCAACGGACTGGTCGCCTCCGACTGGGTGCTGATCCCCACCCGCCCCGACGCGCTTGCCATGGATGGTGTGCGCGAGGTGCTGCTCACCATGGCTGAGGTGGCGCAGGAACCCACCGGCGGAACGCGGAAAAAGCGGCACAAGTTTGAGGGGTATGCCGTGTTGCCGACCTTCTTCGACCGCACCACCCGCGAGACGCTGACCCAGTTGCAGGAAATGGTCAACGCCTTTGGCGAGCGGGTGTGGCCGCCCATCCCACAGGATACCGCCCTGCGGGAAGCTGCGGCGTATGGCCGCACCCTGTTTGAATACCGCCCTTCGGCAAAAGCCATGACCGGTTACCGTGATGGGCGCAAACGCAGCGGCGGCTACCGCCAGGCCATTGACCATCTGATCGCCGTGCTGGACGAATAGCCCGGTGGTTGTTATTGACCTTTACAGGAGATTGTTTCATGCCCGATCAGAAATATCAACGCCGTAATGTGCTGGACCCTGCCGTGGCCGACCTGCTGGACGGCATGCAGCAGCGCCAGGCAGAGGCGCAACTGCCCCGCCGCGA
>DAOUGC010000053.1:0-4454 GCA_034429695.1 Levilinea sp. | reverse complement strand
CCTTCTTTTTGTCCTTGCCGATGAAGATGCCCATCCAGCCGGTGATGGTGATGATGTTGATGATGCCGGCGATGCCGTTCATGATGTTCCACGGGCCGCCGATGGTGAACACACCGTCCACCAGACCGTTGACGTTGACCGTCTGGAAGTCGCGCACCACGGCCTCGAGGATGTTGACCGCCAGGATCACCGGCGGGAAGAGCAGCGCCCACTTGTTGGTTCCCCAACCCTTGATGTTGCGGATGGCAAGGAAACCCAGACAGCCCGCCAGGGCAGAGTACACCTTGGCCCAGTGGAACCACGTACCCACGCTTGACCCCGGCGCGGCGGTGTTCTTCCACACGGTGAACGGCAAAATCGCCGGCAGCAGCAGGAAGATGGCCAGCGAGAACCACTTGTTGATGCGTGCCAGCTCGTTGATCAGGATCAACCCGGCCAGCACCACAAACCACATCACAATCGAATACCACGGCAGCGGCTCAAACAGAAACATGACAGCCCTCCAGAAGGGGAAATGGGGAAATTAAAAATACCTAACGATTGGTATGTTTTTATTATAGGTCGTTCCCACCGAAAGTCAATCATGATTCATCCCCGAAGAATGTCACCTGCCGGAAAATGTTATACTGCCCGCATGGAAATCGAATTCAGCGGAGTCATCTGGTACTGGCGGGGGCCATCCCCCTATCACTTCATCACCGTGCCCGAGGAGCAGAGCGAGGTCATCAAAGCCATGTCCGGCTGGGTGACCTACGGCTGGGGCATGATCCCGGTGCGGGCGCAAATTGGCGAAACCGAATTCAAGACATCGTTGTTCCCCAAGGATGGACTGTACATCGTGCCTTTAAAAGACGCGGTACGCAAAGCCGAGGAACTGCATGTGGGGGAGGAAATTACCGTGCGCTTGAGGATCGGATAAAAGACCGCCAGGGGGATCCGGGCGGTGGAACTTCAAAATGAGCTTTGGGCGAAGAGCGGTGGAGGTCAATGAGATATTCAGAAAAACATCTGGATTGTTTATTTGCGCAACTGCCTTAGGGGATATACAATAATTACAGTGCTTTTTTCCAATCCATAAAATTGGCTGCGAGGGGGATTCTGCGGCAATCAAACAACCAGCTACATTTATCCTTCCAAATGAATTAACACCTCGATCTGTCGACGTGCATGTTGACAGTCATATACATCATCATCAAGGATAAGGTAACAATATGGCAGAAGTTGTTGGCTTTTTACGGCAAGATGCGACTTTTGGCGAGAAAGAAACGCTCAAACTCCTTAGCCGAAACCTTCCCAAGGAATATACAGTTTACGTGGAAACCCCCATACGCAAAAAGAGGGAGATGCGCTACCCTGACTTCATCATCCTCACCAATTATGGTGTCATCGTGTTGGAGGTGAAGGATTGGGTATTCATTGAGGGAGCCGACCCTCATGGAGCCACCATACGCACCCGCACAAATGAGGTTCGCAGGGAACACAACCCGGTCACCACGGCGCGGGAAATGGCCATTGATCTGAGCAATCAGCTTAAATCCCGCTTCGGCAGGGACGAGCCTTCCATCCATGTCCCCTGGGGATATGCTGCCGTCATGTACAACCTATCGGCACAGGCCATCAACAATGTTCGAGTACCATGGGGGGAATACTTTGTCATCGGCCAGCACGATCTTGAAAACCCCGATCTACTCTTAAATCGTCTCAAACAGACCATGACCGCCGAACGAATGCGCGATCTCACTCGCCATGAAATGGATCAAATTCGGGCAACGATTTATCCGGTGGTGGAATCAGTACATCCGGATCGCGCCCCGGTAATATTAAATGAACAGCAGGAGCGAATTGTAGCTGAACCGGTGCATATCGTTCCGGAGCCTGTCTCAAAAGCCAAACAAAAGCGAGAACAGGTTCACCGCCTGGCCAGATTATTTGAGGAATTCAAACCGGTTGAGGAGGAAGATGCCCTTCCACCGGAGGGCGAGCGCATCAGCCAGAATGTTTCCATCCGACTGGTGCGCGGCTTTTCCGGCAGCGGCAAAACTCTGGTGCTTGTGCAACGCGCCCGCTTCCTGGCAGCCCAATATCCCGAGTGGAAAATTGGTTTGTTCTCCTTCAACAAACCGCTTCAGGAACAGTTTGAACAGGAGTTCAAAGGGACAAACATTCGGCCACGCACTTTCCACAGCCTGTGCTGGCGCTGGCTAAATCTGGACAAGGACAGCGAAGCCTCGCTGGAAGAATGGCTCATCCAGCAGGCTCAACATCACCCCATAATCACCCGATTGGGCAACCACCAATCGAAAAATGAAATCAACTGGCTTCGAGATGTTGGCATTGACACTCTGGAGGATTACCTGCCCGCTGATCGAAAAGGCATCGGCAGGGATGTGCGTCTGACGGCGCAGGATCGCACTGAACTCTTTCAGGTTTATACCAGTTACCGTCAATACCTGAAAGAGAATAACCTGTGGGATTGGCATGAAGTCCCCCTGCTCACCCTGCAGGCCATGGAGCAACGCGGTATATCAGAAAATGACCTGTATGACGCCATCCTGGTTGATGAAGCGCAGGATTGGGCGCCGATATGGTTCAAAATAATCAACCGGCTTATCCGCCCACAAACGGGTTTCATCTTCCTGGCTGATGACCCATCCCAGAGTATCTTCCGCGTGTTTAGCTGGAGGGAAAAATCCATTCCTGTCGTTGGGCGTACCCGCTGGTTACGAATACCTTATCGAAATACATATGAAATCTACCGTGCTGCTTATGCGATCATTGCTGACCATGCCGAGATCCAAAAATCATTAAGTGAGGAAGGTGAGGTGATTGTTCCTGAAATCTCTCAGGAAACCATGCGCCATGGTGCGCCACCTTTGATCCGGAAATGCCGAAATGTATCAGAAGAACTCCTAAGTATTAAAAATACCGTCAACATATTGCGAAGCGAAGGATTACCGGAAAAGCATATCGCCGTACTCGCGCGTTACCAATCACAGATAAACCCACTGCGAACCGCGCTGCAGGGAACCAATATCACCGTGCATATGATGCACAGTTTCAAAGGTCTGGAAGTGGAAGCCGTGATTATCCCGCACATCCATTGCACCTTCCAACATTCCGAGGATGAAGCTGGCGAACGCCGTCTCCTTTACATGGCCATGTCCCGGGCCAGGAGCCGGCTTTACATGACCTGTTCCAGTTCGCTGCCTCAACCTTTTGAAAATCTCCGCAAACAACAATTGGTGGAAATCATCTAGGTAGCTGGATTCACAAATCAATTCCATGAAATCAACACCCTGCAACAGGTAATGATCCACAATCAAATCTAAACGGCGGGATGGAAAACCACCATCCCGCCCTACATTTCCATCATTCCTCGCAGGGGGATTTTCCTCCGCATCCCCACCTCCCCCATCCCGTATCTACCTGTAGCAATCTCCCGCAAAAAGACAAAGGCTGGCTATAATCAGTCAGTCTTGTCGCACTTCATTTTCATCCTGAGGATTCACCCGCATGAGCACAAATTCCGCCGCCAACCCCATGGGCAGGGTCATGTCCATCCCCGATTTCCGCCTGCTGTTCGCCGGTAACACCACCTCGCTGCTGGGCGACCAGTTCGCGCTCATCGCCACGCCGTGGCTGGCGCTGCAACTCACCGGCGACCCGCTGGTGCTCGGCACCGTGCTGGCGCTGGAGGGCCTGCCGCGCGCGGTCTTCATGCTGCTGGGCGGCGCCATCACCGACCGGCTTTCTCCGCGCCGCATCCTGCTGATCTCGGACATCATTCGCATGATCCTCACCGCGCTCATGACGGTGGTGATCTTCACCGGCGTGCTCGAGATCTGGATGATGTACGCCTTCAGCCTGGGCTTTGGCCTGGTGGCCGGTTTTGCGGTTCCGGCGGGCAACAGCATTGTGCCCATGCTGGTCAAAGAGGAAGACCTGCAGGCTGGCAATTCGTTGATCATGGGCGTGGCGCAATTGGTGGGCTTTGTCGGCCCCACCATCGCCGGCGCGCTGATCGGCAAATACTCCGACTCGCCACTTGGCATCGGGCTGGCTTTCGGCATCGATGCCTTCACTTTTGCCGTCTCGGCGCTCTGCCTGTTTCTCATGCGCTCGGGCACCGGGCGCTCAGCGCCCGCCGGTGATGAGAAAGAGACCATCTGGACATCCATCCTGGTTGGCATGAAGTATCTGTGGTCCAATAACGCGCTGCGCACCATGTTTGTGATCGTCATGGCCATGAACCTGTTCTTCACCGGCCCACTGCTGGTGGGCATCCCTGTACTGGCTGACCAGTATCTGCGGGAAGGCGCCATGGCGTTCGGGCTGCTCATGTCGGCATACGCTGGCGGCAACCTGGTGGGGTACATCCTGGCGGGTGCGCTGCCCCGGCCCGGTCAGAAGACCATGTCTGTGCTGGTGATCGCGCTGCTGGCGGCCTTCGGGCT
>DAOUGC010000052.1:0-16324 GCA_034429695.1 Levilinea sp. | reverse complement strand
GCGGCGGGCGGCACAGCCGCTGAACTGGTGGCGGTGGAAGCCATGCGCGCCTCAAATGACGTGGTGGCAGCCATGGACTCGGTCTCGGCTGTGGTGGAAGAAAACACCGCCGCCACTGAGGAAATGTCAGCCAGCGCCACCGAGGTGACCAAATCCATCGAAAACATCGCCAGTGTTTCAGAGGAAAACAGCGCATCTGTGGAAGAAGTGTCGGCTTCGGCTGAGGAGGTCAGCGCACAGGCCACCGAGGTGAACAATTCGGCGGTATCACTGGCTGAGATGTCCGAAGATTTGATGCGGGTGATGAGCTTCTTCAAGACCGAAGAAGGCCAACATCAATATGCGCCAACGGGCGGCAATGGCCGCGGTGATGATTTCCGCAGCGCAGACAGCGGCTTTGAGACAGTGCGTTTGCACAACAATTAATTTGCATACTTCCCTCCCCATTTTTTTGCCTCCCCGTTCTGCCCAACGGGGAGGCAGCATTTAAACACAAAACACCCCGCGCGTTTGGGGTGTTTTGATGAGGGATATAAAATTGTCTCAGGCGATGATGTTGACGATCTGGCCTGTGCCGGAGGGCGACGGGGTGTTGCGGATCATTTCCAGCAGGGCTTGCGCCTGCATGTTCTGCTGGTCCTGAATTTGCTTCAATACCGCCGTTGCCAGCTCGAGGCCAATCTGCTGCGAGTGCATATCACTTGCCATGCCGGCAAGAGCGTTGGTCATGGATGCGCCACTAATCGCCATGTCATTATCATCGGTCGCAATTTTCAAAAGTTGAGTCCGGATACCTTACAATTGACCAACATTGATGAAAAAGCGAGGATTGCATGACTTTCCACATTGTCCCCATGAATCTTGAATATGCCATGCTGATTGTGACCTGGCGTTACCCGGCTGAATACGCATTATATGATTATGAAAACGAAGCCGATTACATCCTTGACCCTGCCAACTGGGGTTGCGGCCTGTTTGCCGTGCTGGATGAACACGGCGTGCTGAGCGGCGAGCTGAGCTTTGGGTATCTGGATGCCGATTTTGAGTGGGTGGAGCAGGAGGCGGTTGAGCGCGGTGAACTGGGAGACTGCATCCTGTGGGTGGGGTTTGGAATGCGCCCTGACCTGACCGGCCGCGGCCTGGGGGGCGGCTTTGTACGCACCTGCGTTGAGTATGCCGCTGACTTTGCCCGGCAGGTGCACGGTTACCAGGGGGAGTACATCGGGCTGGGGGTGTACGAATTCAACCAGCGCGCGATCAAAGTGTATGAGCGGTTGGGCTTTGAGGAATTCATGCGCGTGGAACCGGTGAAGAACGGCCAGGGGTACCCGGCCAGGCGCATGCGCATGAAGATCGCGTATTATAGCCAGCGTACCAGCGGATAGGCTGTGGTGGTATCCGGCATCAACGCAGCCGGAGCGGTGATTAAGAAACAGTGGCGCAGCCAGAAGCGAATGGCGCCCGGGTTGTTGGCCTGTACACCGGATGCAACCCGGCGCATCCCACAGGCGCGCAAATGCCCTGCCAGCCACTCCACCACGGCGTGCCCCAGCCCTTGTCCGCGGTAAGGAGCGCCGATCATCAACAGCTCAAGGAAGGCGCTGGTGGGGTCTCCATCCCAGCCGGATGGCAGCACATCCAGAATGCCAGCCATGTGAACATCACCCGGCAGGAAAATGCCAAAGAACTGGCTGCCCAGTTGTTCGGAATGGCGCAGGTCGGTTTGCACCATCTCCAGTGAGGCGGTTGCCACCGGACCCAGGGCGAGAAAATCTTCACAGGCCTGGTAGACCGGCAGGACCCGGGCGGCGTCTGCCAGGCTCATGCGGCTCAGCCGGAAAGCGGCGCCGGCAGGTACGGCAAGATCAACGTCCATCATTCTTTAAATTCCCGTGCTCGTCAAAAAAAGTGTCATCAGGAATGCCCAGCACCACGTTGGCAGCCTCGCCGCTCAAGTGCCCACAGAACCCAAACTCAATCAGCTCACCGCGCAGCGGGTGGCTGGCAGGGTTCAGCAGCACACGCGTGATCGAACAGTTATGGCTGGCGTTCTCCGCCAGTTCGCGGCGGTCCAGCCCGGGGCACAAGTCAGGCAGGGTAAAGGTGATGATGCCGCCGTGCGCCACCAGCGCGATCTTTTGCCCGTCACGCCCGGCGGTAATGGCGCGCAGGCCGTCGAAGAAACGCTCCCTCAATTCATGGTAACTCTCGCCATCCGGGAAATGCCGGTGCAGGTCGCCGGTCAGCCATGCGGCGATCACGGCGTTATGGATCGCCCAGTTCTCAGCGGTGGGCGGACGGTTTTCCAGGTCGCCGGTGTTCACCTCGCGCAGTTCCTCCTGAACGAAGAGCGGAGCGCCGGTGTGCTGCTGGATGTGCAGGGCGGTCTGATGTGCGCGCTTGAGCGGTGAGGTGAAAATGGCATCCGGCGGGTTGGCGGCGAACCATGCGCCGGTCTGCTGCGCCTGCTGCACGCCCTTGGGGGTCAGCGGGTAATCCACCCTGTGGTGGGAAAATTCCTTGGTGAGGTTCGCCAGGTTTTCACCATGACGGACGAGAAAAAGTTCGATCATAAGATGGTTTTCCGTAAGAAGTTGTTATGAGGGCTGGCCAGGCGGTCAGCGGTAAAGCTGGTGGGCCGGATTGCATCCGACCCACCGTGGAAATTCAGCACCATTGGGGGCGATGGATCTTATGGCCGCCGTGCGCTGAGCGCAAACAACAATTCCTGCCCGCCGGTATCGACACCAAGCGACGGGTAAAAGGTGACATCGGTGAAGCCCGCGGCTTCGATCACCCGGCAATATTCCTCATTGGTGTAAGCCTGCATGCTCTGGGCAAAACGCAGCGGCTGCCCGCCTTCTGGAAAGACGAAGAAACGGGCGGTGTAGGCTGCCGCGTCGGCATCCCAAATGTGCTCTTCCAGCACCACGTGGGGCAGCTCGTTGAACACCCCTTCGCCCGGCACGCTCCACCATGAAGTCCCATCGGTGCCCATCTTTTTGATGAAGTCAAAGCTGTGTGGTTCCAGCAGAATGTTCCCGCCCGGGCGCACAGCGTCAAACATTTTCTTCAACAGCAGGCTGGCATCGGCGGGTTTGAAGACGTTGAACTCGCCGTAAATCAACATGGCCAGGTCGTAACCCGCACCGTACTCCGCCGTGCGGATGTCTTCATGGCAAAAGCGCGCGCTGCCGTTCTGGCGGGCGTACTCAATGGAGGCCGGGGAGTAATCAATGCCAAATACGTCGTGACCCTTTGCCTGCAAAGCGTTGGCATAAAAGCCAGGGCCGCAGCCCAGGTCCAGCACCCGGCCAGGTTTGTCTTTCAGCAAGCGGGAGTGGATCCATTCCACGTGAGCGCGGATTTTTTCTGTTCTCCGGCTGGCCATGTCGTGCTCCTGCGAGAGGTGCTCGGCAAGCATGCGCCGGCTGAATCCAGGTTCATGCCACGGGATGTTGTCCCCTTCAGCCCAGGGTTGCGGGGTGGGGGTGCGGTGAATGACTTCGGAAAAATCGGACATGTGATCTCCGTTGCGGCTGCTGAAAATCAGGCAGCCAGTTTTTCCTGTTCAGCGATGGATGTTTCCAAAACGTCCACCGCCATTTTTAGGGTGTCAGCGTCAAACGCCAGGCGTGCTCCGGCTGTCTCAAACAGTTGCGGCAGCGGAACCATGTAGCCCAGCGAAAGCGCCTTGCGGTAATCCTGCACGGCTTTTTTGTGGTCCTTGAGTGAGTTGGCAAACACCTGCACCGCACCGAGTTGCGCCAGGCCGTATTCAATGTAATAGAACGGCACTTCAAAGATATGCAGCTTGCGATGCCAACCGGTGGCTTTCACATCCTCGAGACCTTCCCAGCTCACCCCGCCCATGAAGCGGTCCCACAGGCGCGACCAGGTGGCATCGCAGTTTGCCGGGTCAACCGCGTCTTCAGGGTTGAGGTACACCCAGTGCTGGAAAGCATCCACCACGGCCATGTAGGGCCAGAACAGGATCGATTCTTCCATGTGTTCAATGCGCGCACGGGCGGCTTCGGCAGGCGAATAGAATTGTGCAGCCAGGTAGGGCGCTGCCAGCAGTTCCATGCTCATGGACGCCACCTCGGCAAATTCCATGGGAACCTGGGTGTGCTGGAAGTAGGGCACATCGGTGCTCTCAAAGACGTGGAAGGCGTGCCCGCTCTCGTGCAGCAGGGTTTGTACGTCATCGTGCAACCCCACCGAGTTGGCGAAGATCAACGGGCGTTTGGCAACGTAAAACGAGGTGCAGTAAGCGCCGGGGGCCTTGTTTTTGCGGTTTTCCAGATCCAGCAAGCCCTCGTGGTTCATGGTGTCAAAGTACTGGCCCAGTTGCGGGTCCACCTGATGAAAAACAGCCGAGATCTTGCTGATCAGCTCGGGCACGTTGTTGTAAGGTTTCAAGGGGGCGCGGTTTGCGGGGTCACCGCTGAGATCCCACGGACGCAGAACATCCAGGGCCAGGCGCTGGCGGCGGCGTTCGTAAATGCGTTTGGCAGCCGGAACAACAGCTTCCTCAATGGCATCCTGGAAGCGCATGGCGTCAGCGGGGGTGTAGTCGAAGCGCAACTGTTCCTGCCAACGGTAGGCGCGATAATCGGGCTGGTTGGCGTTGCGCGCCACCTGCACGCGGGTCTCGAGCATCTGCTTCCACAGGTCGTTGAGCGTTTCACGGTCCTGCAACTGGCGTTCAGCCACGCTGCGCCAGGCGGCTTCGCGGCGTGAGCGGTCAGTCTCCTGCAGCACCAGACGCATGGCAGACAGGGTGCGTTCCTCGCCGTCGAAGGTCACGGTCTGCGCGCCGACAATTTTGTCGTACTGATTGGATAGTTGCTGCAGGCTGGTGATTAACGGCAGGTTTTCCTGGCGAAACAGACCGGCTTCGGTTCGGATGATGCGAATGGGGATCTCAAAATTCTCGGGAACCAGCCCGGTTTCAAGTAATTTTTCCTTCAGACGTTGATCGGCTTCCATGGCTTTGGGCAGCAGCTCTTCCAGAAAGCGGTCAAAACGGCGGCTTGCCTCTTCGTCGGCTGTATTGGCAGTGACGGCAAAGTTGTTGCGTGAATACGCCTCGGTGATGGCGCCCATTATTTGCGACCAGCCCTGCACAAATTCCTGCAGGGTTTCTGGGGAAAGGGGCATTTCAGCCAATTCCTGCGCGGCGGGTTCAAAATCGGACCACGTGCAGTTGAGCAAATCGTGGGGGGTGCTGGGGATCTTATTTTTCATTCGGTTTTGCCTGCTGGGGTCGGGTATGGGGTCAGGCCAGGGGCCGGCGGGTGTGCCAGTCAGTAGCCTGTTGATAGGCGTGGGCTGCGCGCAGCAACACGTCCTCTTCAAATGGACGGCCCATCAATTGCATGCCCACCGGCATGCCCTGGCCGTCGAAACCGGCAGGGAAAGCCACTGCCGGAACGCCCGCAAGGTTGGCGGGCAGGGTGAATACATCCTCCAGATACATGGCAAGCGGGTCGTTGGTGTGTTCGTTCAGTCGAAAAGCCGTGGTCGGTGCCACCGGCGCGGCAATGGCATCCACCTGCTGGAAAGCCTGTTCAAAGTCGCGGCGGATGAGTGTGCGCACCTTCTGCGCCTTGAGATAGTATGCGTCGTAGTAACCGGCTGACAGGGCGTACGTACCCAGCATGATGCGGCGTTTGACCTCGGAACCAAAGCGTTTGCCGCGGGTATTGAAGAACAGATCCCACATGGCCTGGCCTTCCTCGCGCGGACCGTAACGCACGCCGTCAAAGCGTGCCAGGTTGGCGGAAGCCTCGGCGGGGGCGATCAGATAGTAGACGGGCAGGGCGTAGGCGGTGTGTGGCAGGCGGATGGCTTTGACCTGCGCGCCCAGATCCTGCATGTGGGCAACGGCAGCGCGCACGGCTTTTTCCACGTCCGGTTGAATACCTTCGATGAAATATTCATCCGGCACGCCAATGCGCAGGCCGCGCAGGGTGGCTTCCTCCAGGCGGATGGGGGGCATGGGGCGGTCGGCGCTGGTGGCATCCAGCGGGTCGTGACCGGCCATGCAGGTGAACAGGGCGGCCACGTCATCCACGGAGCGGGCGAGCATGCCAACGCTGTCGAGAGAAGAGCCGTATGCGATCAGGCCGTAGCGCGAAACGCGCCCGTAGGTGGGCTTGATGCCGCTCACCCCACAAAAACTGGCTGGCTGGCGCACAGAACCGCCGGTATCGGTGCCCATTGCGGCGGGGGTCATGCGGGCAGCCACTGCGGCTGCGCTGCCGCCGCTTGAACCGCCCGGTACGCGTGAGGCATCCCACGGGTTGGCGGTGCAACCGTACGCCGAATTTTCAGTGGACGAACCCATGGCAAATTCATCGGTGTTGGTCTTGCCCAGCACCACCACACCGGCTTCCAGCAGGCGCGTCACAGCCGTGGCCGTGAAGGGCGGCACAAATCCTTCCAGAATCTTCGAGCCGGCGGTGGTCTGCACCCCGGCGGTGCACAGCACGTCCTTGACTGCCAGGGGCAGTCCAAGCAGGGGCGGCAGCGGGTCGCCGCTGGAGCGCGCCCGGGCCATGCGCTGGTCGGCTGCATCGGCGGCCTGCAGGGCAGCCTCAGGGGTGAGGGTGATGAAGGCGTGCAGGTGCGGTTCGAGCGCGGTGATGCGGTCGAGGAAAAACTGCGTCACCTGACGGCTGGAAAGGGCGCCCGAGCGCATGCCGCCGATCAACTGGCGGACGGAAAGGTTGGCAAAATCAACCGGCGCGGTCATTCGATCACCGGCGGTACACGAAATTGATCGTCCTGCCACAACGGCGCGTTGGATTGCAACAAATCACGGGTCAGCCCGGGGCGCGGCACATCCGCGCGCAAATTGCCGTCAGATGATTGCAGGCTGCCGGTGGTGGGTGGAATGTTATCCGTATCCAGCTCCTGCAGGCGCGCAGCATAAGAAAGAATGTCGGAAAGCTGGTTGAGGTAAACCTGCTTCTCTTCATCGGTCAGGCTCAGCCGCGCCAATCGGGCGATATGTTCAACGTCAGCCAGGGTAAGTGTCATGAGAAAATTATATCAAAAGCCTTGACCATACCAGTTGAGATATTGTTCCACCATGGAAGACCAGTACAGGCTGTCATGTCCACCTGTGCCAATCACCCATTCGTGCGGGTAATCCACTTCGTCCAGCAGGTTGTGGAAGCGCATGGCTCCATTGTAATACCCATCTGCATCGCCGATGTCGACCCATACACGCAGGGGTTGGTCTGGAGGGATGGCTTCGGTGAGCAGGCGGATGCGGGTGATCGAAAAGGGTGTATCGGGCAGCGAGTGCCCGCCAACTGCCGAGAATAGATCAGGCCGGTTGAAAGCCAGGTGCAGCGCCCAGTATGCCCCGCGCGAAATGCCGCCGATGGCGCGGCAGGTGGGCTCAGCACAGGTGGCATATTGAGCGTCCACCCAGGGCAGCAGGGTTTCCACCAGGGCGGCTTCGAAAGCGGATTCCTGCGGGTCCTGGTAATAATAATCCTCGCGCGGCATGACGATGATGAACGGTTTGACCCTGCCTTCGCGTATCAGAACGTCAGCGACCTCATTTGCGCCCAGCTCGTCCCACAGTTCATCGGTTGAACCCTGCCCGTGCAGCAAATACAACACCGGGTACTGGTTTGCGGGGTCATAACAGGGGGGCAGGTAAACCCGCACGGTCAGGTCGGTGTTGAGTGGTTCTGAGAAGATGGTATTCACATCAATGCTGCCGTAGCGCGGGATGCACGCCCCGCTTTGCCCCATCGGGGTTTCGGTTGCAGCCGGTGGGGTGCTGGATGGCAACACATCGGCGCGGGTGGTTTGGGGTTGAAAAGGCGTGGGGCTGCCAACCGGCGTGGGCGGCACAAAGATCCCCGGCGGCTGATCACAGGCGGCCAGCAACAGGCTGAGGATCAGCATGGACAGCCATAACCGCTGATTGGCTGCTCTCGCTGTGTGTTTTTCCCCGTGAAAGCGAGTCCTTGACGGCGACATACCTTAGCGATTATACTCTAGGTTGACCGGGGTGTAGCGCAGTCGGCCAGCGCACCGCGTTTGGGACGCGGGGGTCGGCGGTTCAAGTCCGCCCACCCCGACTATTCATGAGCCGCCGAGTCACTCCGGCGGTTTTTGATTGATTTCTCGGAGGGATGCCAGATGAGCGCCAGCAAGGTTGACGGGGTACTGGAAGCTGTGCGGTTGGACCCACAGGGCAGGGTGTTACTGGCGCGTGTTTACGAACGCCGCGGACCCACCTGGACGGATCGCATTTTGCTTGAGCGCAGTGAACTGATCGCGCGTCTGAAGGCAAAGAAACGTTTTTACACCGGTGAACGGGTTGAGCTGATGGCCGGCACGTTCAAGGTTGACCTGCCGGTGCAACTGGGCGGCGCCACAGGGCAGGAAGTCCTCCTCACCGGTGACGCCCGAAGCACCGACCCGGCTGATTGCGACCGCCTGACCGGCGTGCCGATATTCTAGACCCCAAGGTTTTCAAAACCCATTGAACCAGCCCTTCCTTTCCATCATCATCCCTGCCCGCAATGAAGAGCATCGCCTGGGCGACAGCCTGGATCGCATTGCCGCATTTTTTGCCACCCAGCCGTATCCGGCTGAAGTGATTGTGGTGGAGAATGCCAGCACGGACCGCACACTGGAGATTGCCCGGGAAAAGACCAAAACCATCCCCTATTTGCGGGTGATGAGCATTAATGAGGGCGGCAAGGGGCTGGCGGTGAAGGTGGGAATGCTGGCTGCCACCGGTGAATACCGCTTCATCTGTGATACTGACCTGTCCATGCCCATTGAGGAAGTCAACCGCTTCATCCCACCTGCGTTGGATGAGGATGTGGTGATCGGCTCACGCGAGGCGCCCGGTGCGGTGCGTTACGATGAACCCGAGTACCGTCACGTTGTGGGGCGCATCTTCAATACCATGGTGCGTTGGATTGCGCTGCCAGGTTTGCAGGATACCCAGTGCGGCTTTAAATGCTTCAAGGCAAAGGTGGCCGAGGAAGTCTTTACGGCGCAAACCCTCAAGGGTTGGGCTTTCGACGTTGAAGCGCTTTACATTGCCCGCCGGCGCGGCTACCACATCATTGAAGTGGGCATTCCGTGGTACTACGTAAAGGGCAGCCGCATCCGCTTGTTTCGCGATTCGTGGCGCATGGCAATGGACCTGCTCACCATCCGTTTGAACGGCATGCGCGGTGTGTACGGTCCGCGTTTGTAAATTTTCCATATAACTTGTTTTTTTCATTTATCGGTGGCTGTATTCGTCCTGTTGTACGTTCGGGAGGGACCCTTGAACGTTCGGCTTGCCAACCCCAAGACGGATATTGCGGCAATTGCAGACGTGGTCAGCAATTTTGAACTGCAGCACATTCCACATGCAGTGGTACGCGGCTGGTTCGAGCACAACCCCGATGGGCGCATCACCCACCGCAGCGTGGCCGAGGACGACAGCGGCGCCGTGGTTGGCTACGGGTTGTGCGTGCACGAGACCTGGTCTCCAACGGGAAGCTTTTACGCCTGGGTGGGTGTGCTGCCCGATGCAGCCGGCAGGGGGTTGGGTTCTGCCCTGTATGAAGATGCTGCCGCTTTTTTAACCGCCCAGAACGCCACGAATGTCTCAACCGATGTGCGCGACAATGACCCACGCTCGCGGGCGTTTGCCGAACACCGTGGGTATGTAGTGACCCGCCACCAGTTCATGTCGCTGCTGGATCTGGCCGTGTTTGACGCTTCCGCCTTTCCGGACCCCAACCTCACGCTGGGAAATGCCGGGCTGACGGTTTTCAGCATGGCAGATTGCCATGATTCCCCACAGGCACGCCGGCTTCTATTTGAGATCAACCGCGAGACGTGCAGGGACATTCCCGGATTCAACGGGGAACACCCCAATTTTGAAGAGTTTGAACAGGTAGCGTTATCCGGTCCGCGCTATTACCCCGCCGGGCAGATCATCGTGGCTGACGGCGATGAGTGGGTGGGTTTTGCCGCTGTCACGTTGAACCCGGACGACCACAGCGCCTACAACCTGATGACCGGCGTGCGCCGTGCATATCGCGGGCGGGGCATCGCCACGGCGCTCAAGTTGCTGGCAATTGAGTTTGCCCGCAAAAACGGCGCAAAGGTGATCACCACGGATAATGATTCTGAAAATGCACCCATGCTGGCGGTCAACCGCAAGCTGGGTTACCAACCGCAACCAGGCCGGTGGATTTTAAGGAAAGAACTGCAACCCGTCACAGATTGAGCACGTGCATTATTACACAGGAGCCAGCATGTCTGCCAAAACCAATTTCAAAACCCGTTTGGGCTTCGGCGCTGGAGAATTCAGCAGCGCGATCTTTTTCACCGTCACTTCCTTCTGGCTGTTGAACTTCCTCACCGACGAGGTGCGGCTCTCGGCGGCGCTGGCGGGTACGGCGCTGCTGATCGGCAAGGTGTGGGACGCGGTGATCGACCCCTTCATCGGGTACATATCCGACCGTACACGTTCACGCTGGGGCAGGCGCAGACCCTATCTGCTGATCTTTGCCATCCCGTTTGGACTGGCGTTTTTCTTCCTGTTCAAAAATCCGGGTATAGCCGATCAGACGGGCAAGTTCATCTGGGCGCTGCTGGTTTACACCCTGCTCAGTACAGCTTATTCATTTGCCAACATTCCCTACAACGCCCTGCTGCCCGAACTGACCGACGACTATCACGAGCGTACACAGCTATCGGGGTTCAAACAGATCTTTGCCGTGCTGGGGACACTGCTCGGCGCTGGCGCTGCGCTGCCGCTGATTGGTTTGTTTGGCACCCGCACAGCCGGGTTTGCCGGCATGGCGGCAGTCTTCGGCGGGCTTGGAGCCATTTCGCTGTTGGTGACCTTTTTTACGGTCAAGGAACCGGCATATGAAAAACCGCCGGTCACCACGGGTCTGATCAAGTCTCTGGGGGCGGTTTTCACCAACCGGCCGTTTGTGCTGCTGCTGGCTTCGTGGATCACCAACACCACCGGCATCGCGGTGATCGAGACCATGCTGGTGTACTACTACAAGTATGTTTTCAATCGCGAAGACGGTGTGACCTTTGCCATGATCGCGCTGCTGGTGGTGGCTATCGTCTGCATCCCGGTATGGATCTGGTTCTCAAAGAAGATCGGCAAGAAGAACGCCTACCTGCTGGGCATGAGCGTGATGCTGGTGGTTGTGCTGGCGTTCTCGTTTGGCGGGCAGTTGCTGGGGGTCAACGGCGCACTGGTGTTGATGGTGATCGCGGGGTTTGGCATTTCGGCGCATTATGTTCTGCCGTGGTCCATGGCGCCGGATGCGATAGACTACGATTTCAAACGCAGCGGGGTGCGCCGTGAGGGGGTGTATTACTCGCTGTGGACGTTCTTCACCGCTGTGGGTGGTGCATTGGCGGGCTTTTTGGTGGGGCAGGGGCTGGGGCTGTTTGGCTATGTGGCTGATGTTGCCCAGACGCCCACGGCGCTGTTGGGCATTCGCATACTCACGGGTCCCATCCCGGCGGTGCTGTTCCTGCTGGGTAACCTGGCGGTGTTTGCCTACCCGCTGACCCAGCAGTTTGTGCAAAAGATCGCGGCGGAGAACCCGGCAGATTAATTGCTGAGGAACACGATCAGCAGGACGAGGAATGCGCTTCCGAGCAGGCACAAAGCGCCAAAAACGGCGGTGAAAATTAACATATTGCGGCCCACCGTGCCGGTGCGCACGGCGCGCTCAACGTTGCTTTCCGCCAGTTCTTCCAGCGGGGCAGGCAGGCTCTCGGCAATACCTGCCAGATGGATCAGATTGTCCAGCCAGACGCGGGCTTCATCGGCGGTGAAGTTGTATTCAAACATGTTTTTGTTGCGATAGAGGTACAGGCGTACAGCGCCTGGTTGCAGCATGATGCGGCGGTAAAGCGCCCAGCTTTCTCCGGCGGTTAACAGGTGCAGAATGGCTGTTTTGGCGGCTTCATTCTGCATGATCTGTCCCGCCCAGGTCTCGTCGTGGGCATACACCTGTACAGGTACATCCGGATGGATGGGTACGGGTTTTGTGCCTGCGAGATCGGCCAAAAACCGGCTTTCCTGATCAATCGGCGAAAATGTGGCGCGGGTTGCCAGGGAGGTCTCCACGCAGATATCCAGGGTGGGCCCTTTGTAAAAGCGGGCCGATACGCGTCTGCCGTGGATGCTGCCAGTGTACTCCCACCAGTTGAGCAAGTACCGGCGTCCTTTCAACCCCAGTGGGGTGAATACACTGTCCAACCAGCGTTTGCGCCTGGCATTGGTGACTGCGATGATGGTGATGATGCCGCCAATAAAGAGCAGCAGCCAGGCAGCACCGGCGGCGATGATCACCCAGTCACCCAGCCCGTTGCGCGGGTCTTCCCACAGCGGGATCAAGATGAACAGGATGCTCATTGGGCATACCACAAGCAGGGCGCTGAGCAGGACCACCATTCCGCGCAGTCCGTCGCCGACCACCATTTTTATCAGTCTGGACAGGGATGTTTGCATGAGTTGATTATAGGAGAAAACCAAAACTTGATCAGCACAGAAGCGATCCATTACAATCCTGCCCATGCAGACATGGATCGCTTTTTTACGCGCAATCAATGTTGGGGGCCGCACAGTTAAAATGGCTGACTTGCGCGCCCTGTTTGCCGCCCAGCCCGGTTTTTCCGGCGTGGAGACGTTCATCGCCAGCGGCAATGTGATCTTTCAACATCCATCCAGTGACCGTGAAGATTTGCAACCGCTGGTTGAGGCATTTTTACAAGCCGGGTTGGGTTATCCCGTGGATACCTTCCTGCGCATGCCGAACGAGGTGGCGGAAATTGCCAACTGCCAGCCGTTTGAAGCGGATATTTACGAATCGGCAATGGCAGCCGGGGGGGCGTTCAACGTGGCGTTTTTGAAATCGCCGCTGGACCCTGCCGCGCTGGAGAGGTTGGCGGCGCTGCGCAACGGGATGGATGATTTTGTGGCGTCTGGTTCGCAGGTGTACTGGCTGTGCCGGGTAAAGCAGAGCCAATCGAAGTTTTCCAATGCGGTTTTTGAGCGCAAGGTGCAGGCTCCGGCGACGTTCAGGGGGATGAACATGCTGCGCCGCCTGGCGGACCAGTTGCCGCGCCAAACAGCGGGATAATCCCATTTTCGTCGGAAGGACGATGCTGTGGGGATGGTTGGGTCGCCAGGTTGTTGATGCATTATTGATGACGGCCAAACCAAAAAATGACAATATACCTGTAGGGGCGCGGCGGAAGGAGATCCACCCATGGGCTGTGCCCGGTAATGGCCGCGCCCGGGAGCGTTGACCCGCGGGACGGGCTACATTGGCCACAGCGGTTTTTCGCCGTTCCTTTCGCCCGTCCCCTACAGAATTCGGGAATTAACCTATAGGGCAGGTCGCCAGGTTGCAGGTGCGGTGTATTTCCAATCCGCCGTCCATTGTTGATGATGCCCAATCGGCGGCTTGGAAGAGCACCAATTTGTGAATAATGGGGCGTTACCAGCCGTTGCGGTTGATGTCGCCGATCTCCACGTTGTAGCGTACTTCCTCAGCCTCAAACACCGCCCAGGCTTTGCCCTGGTCAAACCATGTTACCTTGCCGATGCGCGGGTAGGCCATGCCGTCTTCCATTACCCAATCCACAGCTTCATCAATCCATAATTTCTTTTCCTGATCGGTATCATCGCGCCAGCGCATGGCTTCGAGATGGGTCAGCAAGCCGCTGGCAGGGTCAAAACGCATTATCATGCGTTCCTCCTGGCCCTCGAATGGCACAACCAGGATGGCGGTGTGATCGTCCACCGCTTCCCAGCGCGCCTGCGGGTCGGTGACCCATACGGATGGCATCAACACGGCTTCAGCCCACAGCGCCAGGTTGGCGCCCTGGTTCACCTTTTCACCGCTGCTGACGCCGATGGGTTGAATATCCAGCACACCCACACCGTCAACGTAATGTTCATTACCAACCGCCACCGGTATGCCAAACCAGGTGAGTTCCATGAAATGGCGGTAATTTTTGCCGGTCTGATGCTGAAAGGTGAAGCGCGCCTGGAAGGCAGGCATGGCCATCACCGGCTGCATGGTCCCGCGCCCGGTGATCACCGCAGTCTCGATCAACGGAACCTGGTCTCCATAAATGGTGCGGTAGAAGCGTTCCACCGGCGCGGGCAGGTCGGCGGGCAGGGGGACGTATTTCAGCGCGGGTTGAGCGCCCAGCGATGGGTACGGCCTGGGTTTGATCTGAAAGCCGACCCAACCAACGATGATGACGAGTGCAATGATGGCGAGGATGATCAATACGGGTTTCATGAGGTCTCCTGAAAAATTTGGTCTTGATATTGTCTTTATAACCGGTAAATGGATGGTAAAGCGCCATCCAACTGGACGGAATATTTCCGCTTGGATGGCGCCATTGGTTCCCGTTTGAACCTGATTATACCGTTCTTATTCGGGGAATAACTGATTTAACACCCCCGGCGCCCATTTTTCCACCATGTCGCCACTGATGCCGTTTTCCTTGCAGATCGCGGCGTACAGGTCAACGCTGGGGCGGCGGATGCGTGTCTGGGTGGGTACATCCAACCCCCACAGCCCAAAGCGTTGCGACCAGCCGCGTTCCCATTCGAAGTTATCCACCAGCGACCAGTGGAAGTAGCCCTTGACCGGAAAATTAAAGTTGACTGCGCGCCACATCTGGTGCAGGTGGGTGACCAGGTAGTTGGGGCGCATACGGTCGGCGCTGTCTTCAACCCCGTTTTCGGTGATGATGATCGGTTTCTGGTATTTGGTCGCCCAGCGGATGCAGTCGAACATGCCCCGCGGATAACTGGCGATAAAGCCGGTCTCAGACAGCTCCAGCTTTTTGTCATATTCGCGCCGGCTGAACATGTCCCTGCCGCGCAGCAGGTCAAAGGTCACCCGGTCGGCGGTGTAATAGTTGATCCCCACAAAATCCTGCTTGCCAACGGCGTCGGGCACGCTGGCACTTTTGAAAACGAAACGGAAGCGGCCGTTGTGCAGCGCGCCCATGAAGGAGTCGTTCCAGTTGCCGTGGAACATGTTTGCCATGGCGCGGTCCAGTGGGCTGGCGGAAGCCGGATAAAACCCGCGGTAGTGATGCGCCGTGCCGACGCGCGCCTGGGGCTGCAGTTCGTGGATCACGCGGTAGGCGGCGTTATGCGCTTGCAGCAGGTGTAATAATACGGAGAAGGCCAACCCCATGTCGTTTTTGCCGGGAGGAAAGCCGCCGTTCAACCAACCGCCGTAGGTATAGACGATGGGTTCGTTGATCGGAACCCACAGCGTGACGTACTCCTTGAGCGCCTCCACTGCCTTGCGGACAAAAGCCACAAAGCGATCCACCACAGCCGGGTTTTCCCAGCCGCCCATTTCCACCAACCAGATGGGATCGGAGAAGTGGTGCAGGGTGACCATGGGGGTCATGTTGCGTTGATTAAGCCCGCGCACCATTTCGCGGTAGTAATCGAGGGCGCTTTCGTCCCAGCGGTCAGGGGTGGGCTGGATGCGGCTCCATTCAATGGACATGCGGTGGGCATTCTGGCCGGTATCGGCGGCGCGGTCGAAATCCTCGCGCCAGCGCCCGCCCCACCAGTCACATGCCAGGCCGGTTTTTTGATCCTTGTACATGTGACCGGGCTGTTGTTCCCACTGGGACCAATTGTTGTTGGTGTTGCCGCCCTCCACCTGTTGTGCAGCGGTGGCGCAGCCCCACAGGAACCCGGCCGGGAAGTGATAACTGGCGTTTGGCATATGCTTGCCCTCCTGAGGTGGTTGAGATGATTGGCCTGAGTTGATTTTAATGGTGTTTGGGTCACAGTCAAGCAAACTTCGTTCGCGTTCCAATTGTCTTCTGACCTCTGACCACTGTTCCCATGCAACTTCCCCCGCAATTTGACGTATATTAATATTGAATTCGGTTCATCATGGAGATTAAAAATGGATGCTAGACGCTATCGTTCACTTTTCTGGCCGGTCCTGCTGATCGGCGTCGGCGTGATCTGGCTGCTGGGCAGCATGGGTGTGATCGCCCCCGTGACCCCTGGCATGGTGCTGCGTTTCTGGCCGGTGCTGTTGATTGTCGCCGGGCTGGATATGCTCTTCGGGCGCCAGTCGCCTGTGCTGGGCGCTGTGATCGGTCTGCTGGCAGTGGTCGCTGTGCTGTTCCTGCTGGTGGCGGGTCCCACCCTGGGTCTGGTGCGCAGCGCTGAACTGACCACCGACCACTTTGTGGAAGCCATGGACGGCGCGCAAAGCGCGGATGTATATCTGGATCTCGG
>DAOUGC010000051.1:0-12939 GCA_034429695.1 Levilinea sp. | reverse complement strand
CTCAGCGATCTGTACCAGGCGGCTGCCAGTGCTGCGGAACAGGAGCGCCTGCTGGCCGCCGGTGAGGCGGTGCTGGCGACCAACATGTGGCATACCACCGGCGGATACATGTCGGGTATACTGTTGCAGGGGGTTGGGGTGGTCTTCTCGTTGCTCATGCTGCGCACGCGCAATTTTGGCAGGGTCACCGCCATCAGCGGATTGATCGGCAACGGGCTGGACCTGATCCAGCACCTGCTGCACCCCTTTGCGCTGTCCATCTCAGCCGCCATTGCCCCGGTGATGGGAATTTTCTACCTGGTGTGGTTCCCGGCTTTGATGCTGGATTTCATCCGGCTGGCGCGCAGGGAGAAAACCGTTCTGGAAAGCGAGTAAAGCAAATGAGTGAAAAGATACTGGTGGGCTACGCCACCTGCACCGGCTCCACACGGGATGTGGCAGAGGCGGTTGGCAGGCGGCTGGCTGAAAAGTTGAGCGGTGTGAATGTGGATGTGCTGCCGGTAAGTGATGTACAAAGCCTGGACGCATACCGTGCCGTGGTGATGGGCAGCCCGATCCACGCCAAAGCCTGGCTGCCGGAAGCCATGCGCTTTCTGGAAGGTCACCGTGCTGAGCTGGGCCGCAAGCCCTTTGCCGCCTTTTTGACCTGCATGACGCTGGCAATGCGCAACGGCGAACAGTATCGTCCGCACGTGGCAGGTTTCATGGCACCCGTGCGTGCTTTGATGCGCCCGGTGAGCGAGGGCTTGTTTGCCGGTGCGCTGCACGTGGGGAAGATCCCCTCACTGAAGGAGCGCATCATGTTTCAGATTTCAGTGTGGCTGGGTGTATGGCAGTCGGGCGATCACCGCGACTGGGACGCGATCAACGCCTGGGCGGATGATCTGGCTGAGCGCTGGAAAACCGTTCAGTAGTTGGTGATCAATAGTTCGTTAATCCCGCCACGTTTTGCGGCCTGACTGTTGATCATGCGGGCGGCTTTGACCCGCTTGATGTGAAAACCCCGATACGCTTCGTCAAAGAAGTGGTCGTCGGGGTTGATGTTTTTGGGGTCGGAATTGCTCAACATGACTTTTGCGCCGCTGGCGTGCAGTTGCTGAAAGAAATCCCGCAGGCGCAACTGCTGGAAATCGCCAAACACACCCGTGGAGTAGGCGTTGAATGAAGCGGTTTTGCTGATCGGGCGGTAGGGCGGGTCAAAATAGACAAACGTGCCTGCATGAACGTGGGGGGCGATGGCGGTGAAATCACCTGAGAGGATCAGCGCTTTTTGCAGCAGGCTGGCTGCCGCCTGCAGGTTGACGGCATCACAGATGGTGGGATGTTTGTACCGGCCAAACGGGACGTTGAAATGCCCCTTTGCATTCACGCGGAAAAGCCCGTTATAACAGGTGCGGTTCAGAAAGATGATCTGGGCTGCCCGCTGCACCCATGACCCTGAAAATTGGGAGAAGTCCATCCCGCCGAGGTTTTGATTGAAATTCTCCCGCACGGCGTAATAGTAGGCTTTGCGTTCATTTTCTTCGCGCGCCAGGTAGTGCTGCTCCATGCCAGCCAGCATGGTGATTAAGTCATCTGCGTGGGTCTGGACGGTTTTGTACAGCAGGATTAATTCAGCGTTGATGTCCGCCAGTACATATTCTTCAACCGGAAAAGTCTGGGCGATGTGGAAAAAGACGGCTGCCCCGCCGGTGAACGCCTCAACGTAGCGGGTGATTTCGCCGTTGAGCATCCCCGGCGGCAGGTTTTGACTGATCTCAGCCAGCAGTTGCGTCTTGCCGCCAGCCCATTTGAGGATCGGTCTGGCTTTGCCATTGGTTTGGGCAGGGTTGGTTACCCTCACAGTTTTTCTCATGCGTTCCGCTTGTGGGCTAAATATACTCCAGCCTGGCTTCCTTGATCGTTTCGTTGTCGTCATTGTACGTGATCACAGCGCGGATGGCATGACCATTCAGCACCGGGGGCACCCAGTGCGGCGCGTCGGGCCACATTTCCGGCAGGGGTAGTTCCGCAGGCGGGAACCATTCAGGCCGGATCTCGGCGCTCTCTGCCGGTTGGCCCTGCCAATTACCGGCGGTGAAGATGTACACCATCTGGCTCCACGCCGGGCGGCAGGGGAACAGAAAGATGACCTCGCCCATGGGTTTCAGGTCGGGCGGGGCAATGCGCACGCCGGTCTCCTCAGCCACCTCGCGCAGCGCGCATTGGGCGGGGGTCTCACCGGCGTCCAGCTTGCCGCCGATGCCAGTGTATTTGCCCGCGCCAAAGCGCACCTTTTTTCGACCGAGCAACACCCTGGGCGGCGGGCCTTGCTCAAGTAAAAAGACCACCGATGAGCGCAGCAGACCGTTCTCCATTTACTTCTCCGGCTCGCCCAGGAATTCCAGCACGGCGCGGTTGAACCCTTGCGGGTCGTCGCGCTGCGGCCAGTGACCGCTGCCTTCCAGCAGATGCAGGCGGCTGTTGGGGATGCGCCGGTGGGCTTCGGCGGCCAGTGCCGGGGGAACCAGCGTGTCGGCTGTGCCGTGGATGATCAGGGTGGGCGCTTTGATCTCTCCCAGCCGGTCGATGAAGCAGGTGCGTGTGCCCTGCCACGTGATCTCGGTGTTTTGAATGTCATTCCAGGCCTGCGCCACACCTGGGCGGCGGATCTTGGTGAACATTTCCTCCACCAGATCCCCGGTGATGGAACCGGGGCGGCGCAGAATGGAGCCGAGCATGTAGCGGATCATCCAGCGGCTGCGCATTGACTGCCACGTCAAGGCGCGCACACCCGGAAAGTTGACAAACAAATAGCTGAGTTTGTGGAAGGGGGCCTGTTTTTGCAAGCCGTAGCTGTCCACCAGGATCAGGCGTTCTACGCGGGCAGGCTGCTGCAGGGTGAGGCCCAGTGCGATAGCGCCACCCATGGAGATCCCGGCCAGGGTGGCGTTTTCAATATTCAGCGCATCCAGAAAGGCGCCAAAAAACCTGATGTAATACTCCATGCTGATGGGTTTTATTGCAGGCATTTCGCTTTCGCCAAAACCGGGCCAGTCGGGTGCGATCACGCGGTGGGAATCGGCCAGGTGGGGGATCAGGCCTGACCATGAGATGTCGGCTGTGTCCAGCCCGCCGCCGTGCAGCAGCAGCACAATGGGGCCGTTTTGCCCGGCCTGCAGATAGTGGGTGCGAATGCCCTGCACCTGGATGAATTGATGCTGAATGTTCATGCCTGTACCTGTTTTTGTAGTTTGTTGACCAGAGTTGCCAGCGCCTGTTTGCCGCGTTGAGCGTCGGCGCCGGGCGCCCCAAAGGCATTTTGCGCCATGTCAGCCATGGCGGGCGCCAGTTCATCCAATGTCGGAGCCTGATCAGGGGGGATCACGCGCTCAACGCCGATAAATCCGTACGCCATGACCGCCATCATGGTCGCGATCACGTTGGGGGCGAGGTCGCTGCGCACCAACCCGGCAGATTGCATTTCAGTCACGAAGTCGAGCGCAAAGAGGAAGCGCCCGGTGTAGCGGGCAGGGTCCTGGCGCTGCATGAAATCGCCGAGGATGCGGCTCTGGCGGGTGTACAGCGCCGAGACCAGCGGGTTTGCCTGCAGCGCCAGCAGTGAGTGGCGGTAAATGGCGCCGATCAGCCCACCATCAGGGTCGGCAAAGATGCGGTTGAAGGCGCCCTGAATGGTGCGCTGCATTTCGGTTCTGAGCAGATCATCGAACAGGGATTCCTTGCCGTCCCAGTGCAGGTACACCGCGCCTTTGGACACGCCTGCTTCACGGGCGATGTCGTCCACGGTGGTGTGGTCGTAGCCGTGTTCGGCGATCAGGCGCGCCGCTGCGGCGAGGATCAGCTCGCGGCGTTGTGCGGCTGGGCGGCGTTTGTAGCGGGTGGGGGAGTTGTTCATGGAGGTATAATTTGACCAAAAATGCGTTTCTGGTCAAATTATACCACGCTGCGTTGGAGGAATGGCAATTTGCCCCTGCAACTGCGCAACCCTCTACACCACCTTGCCCCGCCTCTCCCGATTCGATTAAATACCCTCAACGATCAATTTGATAGCTTTTGCCAGTACCTGGCCTTTATCATACGGCAATCTGGGATGGGAATGGGTATGACTGTGTCTGTAAAGCAAAAAAAATTCTACGAGCTAACGTTAACCGAACGCCGCGCTTATCTGATGGAAGCCGCAGGGCTGAGCGCCGATGAAGCCGATGCGTTGTGCGGGTTGAATACGCTCACCCCGGACGGCGCCGATCACATGGTGGAGAACGCCGCAGGGGTGTTTCCGCTGCCGCTTGGCATTGCCCAGAACTTTGTGATTAACGGCAAACCGGTGCTGATTCCCATGGCGGTGGAAGAGCCGTCCGTGGTGGCCGGAGCCTCCTTCATGGCAAAACTGGCGCAGTCGGGCGGCGGGTTCATCACCAGCAGCGACGCGCCTGAGATGATCGGGCAGATGCAGGTGCTTGACCTGGCGGATGTGCACAGCGCACGTTTGAAGATCCTTGAGCACAAGGCTGAATTGCTGGCCGAGGCGGCGCAGATCGACCCGGTGCTGGCGCGCCTGGGCGGGGGTCCGCGCGACCTGGTTGTGCGCGTCTTTGAAGATTCGCCGGTCGGCGCTTTTGTGGTGGTGCACCTGATTTACGACGTGCGTGACGCAATGGGCGCCAACGCGGTCAACACTGCCGTGGAACGCCTGGCTCCGCTGGTGGAACGCATCAGTGGAGGGCGGGTGCTGCTGCGCATCCTCTCCAACCTGGCTGACCGGCGGCTGGCGCGCGCACGCTGCGCGCTCACCCCGGCTGCACTGGCATTTGACACCTTCAAGGGCGAGGATGTGCGCGACCGCATTGTGGAAGCGTATGCCTTTGCCGCGGTTGACCCTTACCGCGCGGCGACGCACAACAAGGGCATCTTGAACGGCATTGATGCGGTGGTGATCGCCACCGGCAACGACTGGCGCGCCATCGAAGCCGGAGCGCACGCCTACGCTGCCCGCAGCGGGCGTTACACCAGCCTGAGCACGTGGGCGGTGGACGCTGCCGGCAACCTGACCGGCACGCTGGAAATGCCCATGGCAGTGGGCACGGTGGGCGGCGCCACACGCGTGCACCCATCGGCGCGGGCGGGGTTAAAACTGATGGGAATTACCACGGCAGCCCAACTGGCTGGGATCATCGTCTCGGTTGGGCTGGCGCAGAACCTGGCCGCGCTGCGCGCGCTTGCCACCGAAGGCATTCAGCGCGGGCATATGGGGCTGCACGCGCGGCAGGTTGCCATTGCCGCCGGTGCGCAGGGCGGGATGATCGAACGACTGGCCGCGCGGCTGGTGAGCGAAAAAGCCGTGCGCATTGATCGGGCTGAGGAAATTTTGCGCGAATGGCAGGCTGAGGCCTGAACGCGCTTGTTTTGAAATCATACAGTTCTTTGAACTTTTGAACCACAAGGAGTCAATTGGATGGAAGCTTCGCTTGAAAAATCGCAAATGCTGCTGCGGCCCGCACAGCCGGTGGGCATTGTGGGCTATGGCGTTTACATTCCGCGCTACCGCCTGCCCGCCACTGAGGTGAGCGCAATGTGGGGCGGTGGGGATGAGGGGCTGCCGATCAAGGAAAAGGCTGTCCCCGGGCTGGATGAAGACACCATCACCATTTCGATTGAAGCCTCGCGCAATGCACTGCGCCGCGCGCGCATTGAAGCATCAGAACTGCGCGCCGTGTGGATCGGGTCAGAATCGCACCCTTACGCGGTCAAGCCGTCTTCCACCATCGTGGCTGAGGCCATCGGCGCGACCCCCAACATTCAGTCGGGCGACTGGGAATTTGCCTGCAAAGCCGGAACCGAAGCCTTTACTGCGGCGATGGGGCTGGTGGGCAGCGGCATGGCGCGTTACGCGCTGGCTGTCGGCGCTGACACCGCCCAGGGCCGCCCCGGCGACGCGCTGGAGTTCACCGCGGGTGCAGGCGGTGCAGCTTTCGTCATTGGGCCTGGCGCAGAAGCCCTGGCAGTGATCGAAGCGGCTTATTCGCACGTCACCGACACCCCGGACTTCTGGCGGCGCGAGGGGCAGAAATACCCCGAACACGGTCAGCGCTTTACCGGCGAGCCTTCTTACTTTAAACACATTGCTTCAGCGGCGCAGGTGATGCTCGAAGGCCTGGGCGCAACCGCGGCAGACTTCCAATGGGCGGTCTTCCATCAACCCAACACCAAATTCCCGCAGCGCGCTGCCGCCCAACTGGGCTTCAGCAAAGAGCAGATCGCTCCGGGTTTGCTGGTTCCGGTGATCGGCAACACCTACGCCGGTGCGGCGCTGGTGGGTCTGACGGGCATCCTTGACGTGGCAAAACCCGGCGACCGCATCCTGATGGTGTCCTACGGCTCGGGCGCTGGCTCAGACGCTTATGCCCTGCGTGTGACCGATGCGATTGAAGAACGCCGTGCACTGGCGCCTTCCACCGCCAACTACATCAGCCGGCGCACGCCGATCAGCTATGCTCAATACGTCCGCTTCCGCCGTAAACTGGCGATGAAATAGGAGAATGAACCATGTTTGACGTTGTCATCGCGGGCATGGGCCAGACGCCGGTTGGCGAGCACTGGGACATCTCGTTGCGCAGTCTGGCGGCGCGCGCCATTCTGGCGGCGCTGAAGGACGCCGGAATTCAACCGCGCCAGGCTGGTCCGTTGAAACCGCAAGCCGTTTATATCGGCAATTACCTGTCTTCGGTTGTGTCCGGCCAGGCAAATCTCGGTTCTTTGATCGCCGATCAGAGCGGGCTGCTGGGGCTGGAGTCTTACACGGTTGAAGCCGCCGAAGCCAGCGGCGCAGGGGCTTTCCGCCTGGGCTACATGGCGGTTGCCAGCGGCTACGTGAGCACCGCCGTTGTGGTTGGCGTGGAGAAATACACCGACATGGTGGGACCTGCGGTTGAAGCCGCTGTGGCGCAGGCGCTGGATTACGATTATGAAGGTGTGGAGGGTATCACCGCGGCAGGTCAGGCAGGGCTGTTGATGCAGCGCTACATGCACCAGTACGGTGTGGAGCGCTCATGCTTTGCCGGGTTTGCCATGCTGGATCACGCCAACGGCGCAAACAACCCCAACGCCTACTTCCGCAAGCCGATTAGCTTTGAAACCTACATGAAAGCCGGAATGCTGGCTGACCCGGTGAGCATGTTCGACATGGCTCCGTATGCCGACGGCGCAGCCGCGGTGGTGATCACCCGCGCCGACCTGATTCCGTCGTCCTTCCCGCATCCGCTGGTGCGCGTCACCGGCTCCAACTCATCCATAGACACCCTTGCCCTGCACGACCGGGTGGACCCGTTGGCGTTTCAGGCGGCGGCTGTCTCGGTGGAACGCGCCTGCCGTCAGGCGGGCATTTTGCCGACCGACGTGGATTTCTTTGAGCTGTCAGACGCCTTTACCATTCACGCTGCGCTCTCGCTGGAAGCCGCCGGTTTTGCCCCGCGCGGTTCCGGCTGGAAGCTGGCGCAGGACGGTTCGCTGGCGCTGAACGGCAAATTGCCGGTGAACACCATGGGCGGCATGAAGGCGCGCGGGAACCCATTGAGCGCCAGTGGGGTTTATCAGATTGTCGAAGCCACGCAGCAATTGCGCGGCACAGCCGGCAAGAATCAACTGGCAAAAGCACGCCGCGCGCTGGTGCAGTCGCTGGGGGGTCCAGCTTCCACTGCCATCACCCACGTTCTGGAGAATTGATAGCTTTTGATAGGCATACGCCAATAGACTCTAGCATGACCGTTTATTGAGGAGGAGAAACCACATGGAAATTCCGCGCCACTGGCGATTGAAAAAACAACGTTACGCCCTGGTGGGCGAAGTCTGCCCGCACTGCGAAGCCAAGATCTTCCCCCCGCGTGATGTCTGCCCTGAATGTGGCGGCGAAGCGCGCGAGCCATATTCGTTCAGTGGCGAAGGCGAGATCTTTTCCTTTACTGTGATGCATGATGCACCCATCGGTTACGAGGACAACACCCCCTTCACCGTGGCGCTGGTCAAGTTGAAGGAAGGGCCTGTGGTGACCGCCCAGTTGACCGACCTGGGCGACCAGCCGGTGGAGATCGGCATGCCGGTGGAAATGGTCACGCGCCGCATCCGTCAGGACGGCGACGAGCGCGGTATGCTGGTGTACGGGTACAAGTTCCGACCTGTACTGCGGTAATTAAAGTTGAATGATGAAAGCGCCCTCCGGAAATGGGGGGCGTTTTTGATTCAAACTGGCTTTTTCAATCAATTATGCTATACTTGGGAAAAGTGTACTTACGCTGTAAGTATGGGAGGCGCCATGATTAGGCGATTATTCAAAACAGGAAACAGTACTGTTCTTTCTTTGCCAAAAGAATTGTTGGATGCTCTCGGAATTAAAGACGGTGAAAGTGTCAATTTGGAACTGGACCACGAACAGCGGAGGGTAATTATTACACCGGTGGAAAAGCCTATTGCGATTGCTGGAGTAAACGAGGACTTTGCACGGCAGTTGGATGAATTTATTCAGCAATATCGCCCTGCCCTGGAAGAACTGGCGAAGTAGCCATCCCAACGATCACCTTCAACGCGAGCATGATGACTCAATATCTGACTCCCGGGCAAGTCCTTTTTCTTCACAGCCGTCTGATTGCAGAAACAGGCGGAGGGCATGGAATCCGGGATTTGGGAATGTTGCTTTCGGCCTTGGGCAGACCGCAAGCCAGTTTTGAGGAAAAGGACCTTTATCCGGATTTGTTCCTAAAGGCGGCTGCTCTGATGGATTCATTGGTTCGCAACCATCCATTTGTGGATGGCAACAAACGTACAGCGATCACAGCTGTAGCCATGTTTTTGAGAGCCAATGGTTTTCAGTTGGTGGTCGAAAATAAAGAAATGGTTCGGTTTACCCTGGCTTGTGCTCAGTCTCAGATCTCTTTGGATGAAATTAGAGATTGGTTCAGACAATACAGCGTGAGCGTCGGATAAGCTCCTAGTCCCGCCATATACATGGATGTATCAACCCTTTGTGGATCATGTCCGATATACGGGTATAAATTCCGACCTGTATTGCGGTGATTCGGGATTAGAAAGATTATTTCATGAGGGTAATATGGATATTATTCTAGATATAACAGCAATTGTTGCTAGTATGATTGCTTTGTTCACACTAGTTCTTGGGGTCATTGAGTATGCACGACAAGGTGCAGTTAAGCGAGTTGATCATTTCATTGAGATGCGCCATCGTTTTAAAAGCAATGAGAAATTCAGGACAATCGCCGAATTGATAGAAGAAGATGACGAAACATTAAGAAAAATTCCATATGGTGACAAGCGGGATTTTCTTGGATTTTTTGAGGAAATAGCACTGTCTCTGAATTCTGGATTAATTCATAAACAAGTGGTTCACTATATGTTCGGATATTATGCGATACGCTGCTGGGAAAGTTCCAACTTCTGGTGCGATTTAAATCGGAATAGTAATTACTGGCAACTCTTTCGGGATTTTGTTGACCAGATGAAAGAGGTTGAATTAAATTTCAAGTTTAAGAGAAAGAATTTTAAGCTCTAAAGGTAAGCACACCTTAATATCCCACACCTTTAATATTAGGGATCTGCAGCATTTCCAAGAGCTATCTGACCATCGAGTTTTACCGCTCAATCAAAATCAGCGCCCCCACAATGGGGGGTAGTTCAGACATATCCGATTATTCATTATAATGAGACCATGACAATCGCAGTGATCGGCGCGGGCGCTTCTGGCATGATGGCAGCCCTCCAGGCTGCCTGGAGGGGCGGCAATGTAACCCTGCTGGAGGGCAACCCTGAGGTGGGGCGCAAACTGCTGGTGACCGGCAGCGGCCGCTGCAATATCACCAATGCCGCCGCTGCTGCTGCGGCTTACTCCTGCGCGGATCCAAAATGGATGGAGACCCTGCTCGATCAGTTTGGGGTGCACGATCTGCTGGATGCCCTTTCGGAAATTGGCGTGCTGGTTTATCACACCTCCGATGGCTGGTATTACCCCCTGTCCAACTCGGCGCACACGGTGGTGGACGCTTTCCAAAATGCGCTTCGATCTGCCGGCGTGAAGACTTTGACCTCTACGCGCGTCAGCTCGATCCGCAATAATGGGGGCGGCTTTCTGGTTGGCTGCGTTCAGGAGGACAGGGAAGCCGAGCAGGAATTTGAGCGGGTGATCGTCTCGGCGGGCGGCGCGGCTTATCCTTCGCTTGGCTCGCGGGGTGAGCTTTTCCCGGTTCTTCAGCGCATGGGCCTTGCCGTCCAGCCCAAACGCCCTGCCCTGGCGCCCATCCTGGTGGAGCTGGGTGATTTGCGCCCGCTCAAGGGGGTGCGGCTGGATATGGGGGTGACATTATGGAACGGGGCGCAGCCGGTGGCAACGGCGCTTGGCAACGCCATATTCACCGAGTGGGGATTGAACGGGCCAGCCGTGATGGATGTCAGCCACCACGTTACGGCTTTCCCTCAAGCCAAACTGGAACTATCCCTGAACCTGATCGCATTTTTTGAGACGGAATTTGAGCAGTTGCTGGCGCAAAAGCGAAGCACATCGTTGCCGTTGAGGGTGTTTCTGGGGGCGTTCTTCCCGCCCAAAGTGGCGGCGGTCTTCATGAAAAATGCCCGCCTGCCCGAAGACATTGTTCTGAACAGGGTCAATGACCGCGCGCTGGGCAGCCTGATCGAGAGACTCAAGAATACCCGCCTGCCGGTGAAAGGCGTGCGCGGGTTTGAGTACTGCCAGGTATCGGCTGGCGGGGTACAGGTGAGCGAGGTGAACCCGCACAGCCTGGAATCACTGCGGGTGAAGGGGCTTTACCTGACCGGTGAAACGCTGGACGTGGTGGGTCCATGCGGGGGATACAACCTGCAATATGCGTTCAGCAGCGGCGCGGTGGCAGGCAGGGCTGCCGCCAGTGCAGGGTAGCTAAGGTCAAGGTTTTCCGCAATGCTCACAATAAGTGGCTTGTAGACACGGCCTGGCCGTTGTCTTATAATCACCCATTCAGCGGCTGACCGCGCCTGGATGAACATGGGGGAAATGAAGATTAGTAAAGAGAGAAAAATCAGATGGAAATTACAGAAACTTTATATGTAACCGACCGGGAAGAATGGCGTCAATGGCTTTCAGAAAATCATGCCAGTAAAAAGGAGATCTGGTTGGTTTTCCACGCCAAAAACACGCAAAAACCATCCCTGCCTTACCGGCATGCTGTGGAAGAAGCCCTGTGTTTTGGCTGGATTGATGGAATATCAAAGAAAATTGATGGGGAACGCAGAGTGCAACGCTTCACCCCACGCCGGCCTAAAAGTCATTGGACCGAGTTGAACAAGGAACGGGCCAGACGGCTGATTGAGAGTGGAAAAATGACCGAAGCGGGAAGGCAGGTGCTGCCGGACCTTTCCCCTGAGGCTTTTCAAATTCAGCCGGATATCCTGGCAGCCCTTCAAGCTGATCAACAAATCTGGGACAATTTTCAGGCATTTTCCGGGCTTTACCAGAGAATTCGCATTGCCTTTATTGAAGGAGCGCGAAAACAGCCGGAAGAATTTCAAAAACGGCTTGATAAATTCCTTGAGAAAACACGCGAGAACAAGATGTACGGATCGATTGAGTAAAGTCCCGGCAGACACATCGTCTTACCGGGTGGGGACAGGATGAGATGTTCGATGATTTACGATAAGAACGCCTTCCGGCAAGGTCAGTTCTTCTTGACATTGCCCTCTGTCGTAATTACAATATGATTACGAAAGAGGTGGCAATATGGGTATGATGATCCGCGCAAAAATTGTAAAGATCGGTAACTCCCGGGGAATTCGTATTCCACGTACCGTTTTGGAACAGGCTGGATTGACCGATGATGTTGAAATGACCGTGAAAGGAGATCAACTGATCATCCGGGCTTTTCGACAACCCCGACAGGGCTGGGAGGAGCATTTCGCCGGGATGGCAAAACGGGGCGATGACCGGTTGCTGGATGAAGCTCATTCCACACAGTGGGATGGGGAAGAATGGACATGGTGATCAGGCGATTTGAAGTGTATCTCATCAACCCGGATCCCACAGTGGGGGGTGAGATCCAGAAGACACGGCCATGCCTGATCATTTCTCCCGATGAGATGAACCGGCATATCACCACGGTGATTATTGCCCCAATGACGACCAGGGGAAGAAGTTATCCGACACGGGTGGATTGCGAATTCGAAGGAAAATCCGGGCAGATTGTACTGGACCAAATTCGCACTGTGGACAGGAGCCGCCTGATTAAGCGTTTGGGGGTTGTGTCGGAAGATACACAGTGCCAGGTTCTCTCGGTGCTTTTGGAAATGTTCTCCGAATAGTCAATTCAACCATCTGATAAAATCAACTCATGGACCAACCCATCGATCCATCCCTCGCCCGCTGTGTTTGGAACCTCAACGATGTCCTGCTCACCCGCTATCATGATGAAGAGTGGGGCGTGCCGCTCCACGATGATCAGCGGCTGTTTGAATTCCTGGCGCTGGATGGTATGCAGGCTGGTTTGAGCTGGAACACCATCTTGCGTAAACGGGAAAACTTCCGGCAGGCTTTTGACAATTTTGAGATCGATGTGGTTGCCCGCTATGGCGATGAGAAAGTGCAGGAGCTGCTCTCCAACGCTGGCATTGTGCGCAACCGGGCAAAAATCAATGCCATCATCCACAACGCCAACCGCGTGCTTGAGATCCAGCAGGAATTTGGTTCGCTGGATGCGTATTTGTGGGGTTTCACCGGCGGGGGAACCATTCAGAATGCCTGGCAGAGCATGTCGCAGATACCGGCCACCAGCCCGATCTCTGACGCGATGAGCAGGGACATGGTGGGGCGCGGGTTCAAGTTTTGCGGCAGCACCATCCTGTACGCCTTCATGCAGGCGGCTGGCATGGTCAATGATCACATTATTTCGTGTT
>DAOUGC010000050.1:0-6770 GCA_034429695.1 Levilinea sp. | reverse complement strand
GACCTTCATCTCAATGAATCTCCTCACTGGCGGGTGCATCCCCCACGCGGGTCGCCGCCTGATACTGATCTTCGGTTACAGACACCCCATCCAGCAGGTAAATGGTATGGGTGGAAAAACGCAACATGCGCGGGTCGTGGGTGACAACGATGATGGTGCGCCCGCTGCGGTGCAGATCAGACAGTTGCTGCATGATGCTGTAGCCGCTGGCGGTATCCAGGTTTCCGGTGGGCTCATCCGCCAGGATGATGGGCGGGTCATTGATCAATGCGCGCGCAATGGCAACGCGCTGCTGCTGACCGCCGGATAGCTCGGTGGGCCGATGGGTCATGCGTTGTTCCAGCCCCACCTGTTTCAGCAGTTCAGTGGCGCGCTGCAGGCGTTTTTTGCCGGGGATGCCGGCAAAGCGCATCGGAAAAGCCACGTTTTGCAGTGCGGTCATGCTGGACACCAGGTTGAACGACTGGAAGATGAAACCCACCGTCTTGCGGCGATAGACAGCCAGATCGTTCTCATCCATGCGGTCCACCGCCGCCCCGCCGACAATCAGGCTGCCCGATGTGGGCCGGTCCAGCCCGCCGATCAGGTAAAGCAGCGTGCTTTTACCCGACCCGGAAGGACCCATGATCACCGTGAAGGAACCCCTGTCGATCTCCAGATCCAGCCCGGCCAGCGCCTGCACCTTCTGGCGGCCCATGGTGAATGTTTTTCGCAGCGTTTGCGTGCGAACCAGAGCAGTTGAGTTTTCCATGGGTTAGAAGAACATGTAGCCGCCCATGTTGAGCCCGCTCAGCTTGCCCAACAGGAAGGCTGGCAACGCCACCAGCAGCAGCAGGATCACGATTGTGCTCACCACGGCGGCAATGGCTTTGGTTTTTGGCAGGTGCGAAGCAATGGCAGCGCCGATCACCAGCAGCACAGCCATCCAGATCAGGTAAATATCCACCTGTGCCAGCAGCACGCGCATAAAAGCGGCAAAACCGGCGGCGTCTGCGGCGATAAAGCCAGACAGACCTTCACCCGCCACCAACCGGTGCGCAAAGAGCACATACAGGATCTGCACAATGTAGCGCACCACCAGCGGGACGGCTGCCCAACCCGCCAGGTTGAATGAAGTCACGCTGTTTCCCCGGCTGCCTGCCAGGGTGAGCGCCAGGTGCAGGATACTGGCAAGGATGAACCAGCGCACCCACACACCGGCCAGCGCTCCAATTATCGGGAACCCATAAATAAACATGGGGCCCTGGTTTGCCTGCAAGCCCTCCATCAACTGGGCCTGTTCCTCGGGGGTCATGTATTGGAAACTTTCAGGAATCATTACATCCCCCTGGGCGGACATTTTACGGATCGGTCCCCCCACCAGCACCAGGATGATCGCCAGCAGCGACAGCAGCAACAGCGGGGTCAGCCAGACGGCCTTGGGCTGTTCAGCAATTTTCTGCAGAGTCGCGCGTGGACGGTATACCATGGGCAACAACCATTCGAAATGGAATGGACGCTGCGCGGCAACTTCCTGGACGGAATCCAGTTCTGCTTCAGTCATAATTTGTCCTCGAATCCGAAAAGATGCCCCTAATTGTAAGACGAAAAGTCAAGACTTCCGGTTCCAGTTTCTCAAATTGTAAGGTGATTATCGGGTAAACGTGGCGCTTGCGTGGGGTAATCGTAAAGAAAAATCCCCGGGAGGTGCATCCCGGGGAATGAATAAGACCTGCAGGCAGGTGAAAAACCGGCGCTTCACCTGCCCGTTATGATAAGTTTTCCATATGGTTGATCTGATGGTAATGCCATGTGCGTTTCACCGCCTGGGCTGAACATCCATCACACTGATGGCCGCAAAGACCAATCCAACCAGTACCACCGCCAGATAAACAATCGCAGACATTCTTCACCTCCTCGCCCGGATCAACAATAAGAAACGATCAGCGTCGATTATGAATGATCGAACGCCGGGTGTATGGAATATAACCCCGCCTGTGCCAAATCTGTGCGCGGCGGGCGACATTCCACATCAATTGTCGGGGGGAAACCGGTTGCTTACGGGTGGCAACTACTCCCGCGAACCTGTACACCCCCTGCGCCAACACCTGAATGTGTCATACATCCATTATAGACAGGAATCAGTCGCAGAATCATTAGAATTGGGACAATTTTTATTAATGTTCATCCGGGCAAAATAAACCCACTGCATGGACGCCGGAAAAGGCCGGAAAGTTCCCTCTTATCAGGCTTTCACACCGGCCGGTATTTTCGGCCCGAACGGGTTAGAATAGGAGGCACAGGTGGGAAATAACCAGGCGGCATCACCCTGCCATCGAAATCAGCCGCCAGACCGGAAAGGACCAAAAATGACCGAACAATCACAGGCCGACGTCAACCCTCCTCGCGTGCTGATCCTCGGCGCGGGTTTTGGCGGGCTGCGCGTGCTGCGCAACCTGACCGACCAGCCCGTTCAAGCCACCCTGGTGGACCGCAACAACTATCACCTGTTTCAGCCCCTGCTGTATCAGGTGGCAACCGCAGGCCTGTCCACGGATGAAATTGCCTATCCCGTGCGCGGCATCATGCGCAAGGGCCACAATACCCGTTTCTGGCTGGGGGAGGTGACCGGTATTGATCTGGACGCGCGCAAAGTGACCACATCGACCGGCGTGCTGGATTACGATTATCTGGTGATCGGTCTGGGCAGCGCCAATAACTTCTTTGGCATGCAATCCATGGAAGAAAACAGCCTGACCCTCAAAACCATCCGCGACGCAGTTTCAGTGCGCAACCGCCTGCTGCGCCAGTTTGAGCGTGCCAGCCGCGAGACCGACCCGGAAAAACGCCGCGCCATGCTCACCTTTGTGGTGGTGGGTGGGGGACCCACCGGCGTGGAGTGTGCCGGAGCCATTTCCGAATTGTTCCGCCGCGTGCTGCGCAAGGACTTTCCCAACATCAACATTCGCGAGGAAGTGCGCGTTATTTTGGTGGAAGGCCTGCCGCGCCTGCTCTCGGCCATGCCGGAAAACCTCAGCCAGTTCACCGCCGAGACCCTGCGCCGCAAACGCGTTGATGTACGCCTGAACAGTCTGGTGGCTGGCTACGACGGTGAAGTGCTGACCTTCAAGGACGGCGAAAGTCTGCCCACCCAGACGGTGATCTGGGCGGCCGGGGTGCGCGCCAACCCGCTGCTGGACACGCTCGGTCTGCCGCAGGACAAAATGAAACGCATCATCGTCACCCCCACCCTGCAGGTTGCCACCCGCCCCGAGGTGCTGGTGATCGGCGATTCAGCCTCATTGCAAGGACCAGACGGCCAGCCGCTACCCATGGTGGCGCCGGTCGCCATTCAACAGGCGGAACGCGCTGCCAAAAACATCCTGCTACTGGCACAGGGCGCAGTTCCGGGTGCATTTCAATACAAAGACCCCGGCATGCTCGCCACCATCGGGCGCAGCAAGGCGGTGGCGCAAATTGGAGGCTTTAAACTAAAGGGGTTCTTTGCCTGGCTGGTGTGGCTGGTGGTGCACATCATGCAGTTGATCGGTTTTCGCAACCGCCTGGTGGTGCTGGTGGACTGGGCCTGGCAGTATATCTTCTATGACCGCCCGCTGCGCCTGATCGAAGAACCTGGCGACCGGCGCACCTATTGAGCACCGCAACCGTTATAATAGTGCCACTTTTATCCTCAAGGAGCCTGCCTGCCTGATGCCCACCCAGCAACAAGTGATCGACGCACTGTCCAAAGTGATGGACCCCGAGCTGCACCGCAGCCTGACCGATCTCAACATGGTGCGGGAGGTAAAGATCAACCCTGACAACAGTGTGGACTTTACCATTGCCCTCACCATTCCCACCTGCCCGCTGCGCAGCAAAATTGACGAAGACGCGCGCGCCGCAGTGGCAGCCATCCCCGGTGTCACGGCGGTCAACATCACCTTCTCTGCCATGACCGACGAGGAACGCCGTGCTGTGATGGGGCGCGGGCAGATGAACCTGCCCAAGCTCAACGAGTTCAACAAGGTCAAGCGCGTGATCGCCGTGATGAGCGGCAAGGGTGGGGTGGGCAAGTCATCCACCACGGCGTTGCTGGCCTGCGGGCTGGCGCGCAGCGGTCATCGCGTTGGCATTCTGGACGCCGACATCACCGGACCCAGCATCCCGCGCCTGTTCGGGCTGCCCCCCGGCGGCCTGCGCGGAACCGATCTGGGCATGCTGCCGGCCACCAGCCGCACTGGCATAAAAATTGTCTCCACCAACCTGCTGCTGCAGGAGGAAGACATGCCGGTGGTGTGGCGCGGCCCCATGATCTCAAGCACCATCCAAAAATTCTGGACGGATGCCCTGTGGGGCAAGCTGGATGAGCTGCTGGTGGACCTGCCCCCCGGCACATCAGACGCGGCTTTGGCTGTTTTGCAAAACCTGCCGGTGGACGGCGTGGTGCTGGTGACCACACCACAGGATCTGGCGGGCATGGTGGTGCGCAAGGCTGTGCATCTGATCAAGCAGTTGAACAAACCCATTCTGGGCGTGGTGGAAAACATGAGCTATTTCCGCTGCCCGGATTGCGGCAGCCAGCACGAGTTGTATGGCCCCAGCCACGCGCAGGAACTGGCCGATGCTGCTGGCGCTCCATTGAGCGCGCGCCTGCCCATCCAGCCGGATGTGGCGGTACTGTCAGACACCGGCCGGGTGGAAGAAGTGCGCCTGCCTGAGCTTGAAGCGCTGGTGCAACAACTGGCGGGCAAATAACCAACCGGTAAAATAATCACACCATAAACCGCAAAGCTGCGGGCGCAAAGAAGATTTTTCTTTACATCCCCGCAGCTTTGCGGATTTGTTTAAACGGGACTTGATCAACTTTTGAAGATCAAGCCCGGACAGTGACTGTCGCCCATCTGAGCTGGATTATCCTATCAGACCTCTCACCATGGCGACGGCGCGGGAGGCATCCGGTGCGTAACCATCCGCGCCGATCTGGCTGGCGTAATCAGCGGTCAACGGGGCACCGCCCACCACCACCTTCACCTGTTCCCGCACACCGGCATTCTGCAAAGCCTCAATGGTGGCTTTCATGTTTGCCATGGTGGTGGTCAGCAGTGCACTCATGGCCACCACATTTGCATTGTGCTCGCGGGCGGCTTCCACAAACCGTTCAGGGGTCACATCGGTTCCCAAATCGATCACCTCAAATGCCGCGCCTTCCAGCATCATCGCCACCAGGTTCTTGCCGATGTCGTGCATGTCGCCCTTGACCGTACCGATCACAATTTTGCCTGCCGATTGTACATTGTCCTGCACCAGCAGCGGCTTGATCAACACCAACCCACCCTGCATGGCGCGCGCCGCGATCAACATTTCGGGCACGTAGTACTCCCCCTCCTCAAACAGGCGCCCCACCTCAGCCATGGCAGTAACCATGGCTTCATTAAGAACAACGTCCGGGGCAAACCCGGCTTCCAGGGCGGCTGCCACCGCGTCGCGGGCAGCGTTCGGATTTCCATCCACAATGGCAGAGTAAACGGCTTGCAATTTGGGTTCCATGCCTGTCCTTTCCGTGTACTTCCGTTATTTGATCAATAATATATCCGGCTGATGCCAGGTCCTGCCGTCCGGCGAGGTCACTTCAAGCGAAGGCCAGCCGGGGATTTCCGTCAGTATTTCAATTCCATCCGCGGTCACCAGCACACTGTCTTCCACCTTGGTACCGGTGATGCTCGGGTTCCAGGCGTATACCTGCCCGGCCTCAACCGGCGCCTTTACGCCCGGCTTGCCCAGCGTCTCGCGCGGCTCAAAACCAGCCGACCCGCCCTGGTGATGCAGTTTCCATTCACCCGGGAATCCGGCTGTTTCATATGCCGCCTGAATATCGGCAAAAACATCACCGATGGTCCGGCCCGCACGTGTTGCCGCCAGTGCTGTGGCATTCACCTGACAGCAAGCCCGGTTCTTGCGTCCAATTTCTTCAGGCAGCGCCGCGCCAAAGTAAACCAGGCGGGTCAGCGACACCACACCGCCCAGCCAGCGCCCGCACAGGATCAGCATGGCGTAGCGATCCAGCTTTTTGGCGGTGGGCAGCGGATGGCGGTAATTGAAAATGCGCTCATCGGTGGCAACCAGCACCACCACCGGCTGTGGACCGCGTTTTTGGGTCTCATCCAGCAGCAGCGCGGCGATGTGGTGCTCGCTCATCCCGGGGCGCACAGCCCGGCAGGCGGCGTCCATGGCGGCGGCACACTGCTGCGCATTGAAGCGAAAACGATCAATTTCACGCTGGTTAAGGCGCGAGCGCAGCACCGATATTTCCCCGGCCACCTCTCCGCCCATGTCGCTGGCGGTCCTTCCGCCCAAACGCGCCACAGCATCCGCCGGGTCGTACCATTGATCGAGCACAAACTCCCAGCCCTGGTCTTTGAGGTGTTCTTCGCTTTCCAGGCGGGTGGCTTCAATATTATTGGTTAACAAATAGTGCCGATCACGCGTGATCAGCAGCGAGGCTTCACCTGTGGTGGAAGCCGTATTGATATAAGAAGCAGCGCCGTCGGTTGCCCAGGCAAAGCTGCTGGTGCGCTGCAACCAGATTGAATCCAGCCCGCGCCTGTCCATTAATTCCCGCAAGGCAGACAGCTTGCCTGCGATAAACTTCGCCGAATCATCGGCCATGGTTTCCCTCCTCCAAAAGGCTGCCATGATTCTATCTTAATATAAGGGAATTAACCAACCGCCCTTTCGACAGGGGTAATAACCAACATCCATCCCAACCTCATCCGGTTTTGAACCCACCGTTT
>DAOUGC010000049.1:0-10062 GCA_034429695.1 Levilinea sp. | reverse complement strand
GATGCGCCGATCAAGCGCGTGGCGCAAAAGGAAGTGCTTCTTCCTTACAACCGCGATCTGGAGCAGATGGCCATTCCCAATGCCGAGGATGTGATCAGGGCGGTCAAGGAGGTGCTGTAATGGCGGATACTGTAAGCATGCCCAAACTGGGCTTTGATATGGCGGAAGGGACCCTGGTGCGCTGGGTCAAGGCTGAAGGTGAGGCGATTGCCAAGGGTGACGTACTGGCCGAGATTGAGACCGACAAAGCCACGGTTGAAGTGGAATCGACTTTTGAAGGAACGGTATTAAAGCATCTTGTGGAAAAAGGCACATCCGTGCCGGTGGGTTCACCCATAGCAGTGATTGGCCAGCCTGGCGAGGAAGTGAACGCTGAGGCTGCTGCTTCTGCACCGGCAGCCAGCGCCCCGGCAAAAGACGGGGCAGACGAAAAACAGGCAGAGGCTCCTTCACCCGCGGCTCAACCCGATCAGGCGGGTCAAACGACCCCGGCTGGTGAGGTCAAAGCATCACCGTTGGCGCGGCGCATGGCGGCTGAACATAATATTGACCTCGGCCGCTTGACCGGCACAGGCCCTGGCGGGCGGGTGGTGAAGAAGGACATTGAAGCGGCGCTGGAGGGCGGAGCACCGGCGGCAGCGCCGGCGCAAGCCACCCCGCGCACCACTCCTGCCACCCAGACCCCCGTACCGACTGCTGCAAAAGCCGCTCCGGAACAACCGGTGACGCGCATGGTGGATGTGCCCTTGAGCGGGTTCGCCACAGGCCAGACACCGGCGGATGAGCGGGTTGAGCTTAACCGGCTGCGCAGCGCCATTGGGCGGCGCATGGTGGAATCGAAACAGCAGGTCCCGCATTTTTATGTCACCCATGAATACGATGTGGATGAACTGATGGCCCTGCGGAAACAGGTCAATGATCTGCTGCCGGATGGACAAAAGTTGTCGATCAATGACTTTATCATCAAGGCTGTGGCGCTGTGCTTGCGTCGCTACCCCAACCTGAACGCCTCGCTGGAGGGTGACCAGATCATCCGCCACGGCGCGGTGAACATTGGCAACGCCGTGGCAGTACCGGGCGGCCTGTTAACAGTGGTGGTGAAGGGCGCAGATCAAAAGCCGCTGCGCTTGATTGCCCAGGAAATGAAGGAGATGGCCGGGCGTGTGCGTGAAGGCAAGGTCAAGCCGGACGACATTGAAGGCTCCACCTTCTCGATCAGCAACCTGGGCATGTTCGATGTGCTTGAGTTTGTGGCGATCATCAACCCGCCCGAGGCAGCCATTCTGGCGGTGAGCACTGCGCAGCAGCTGCCGGTGGTGGTGGACGGCGAAGTGAAAGTGCGCTGGCGGGTGCGCATTACGCTCTCAGCCGATCACCGCATCACCGACGGGGCTGAGGCGGCCGAGTTCATGCAGGCGCTTGAAGATTATATAGAAAAGCCGATGCGCTTGATGATGTGATCCATCGTGGTAATGAAACCAGCAGGGCTTCACCTTTGATTGGGTGAAGCCCTGTTTTTTTTTATGGCAGGAAACGCTACTGGCTCTCGTACAGACGACGGTAGAATTGCAGAAACTCGGTGATGTTGGTGATGTAGGTGCGCGTCTCGGCGGCGCGTACCACCTCAAGGAACAGGTCGGGGTCATCACCGGCAAGCGCCTTCCACTGGTAGGCATTGCCAGGACCGCCGTTGTAGGCAGCCAGGGCGGCGTACAGGTCACCATTGAAGAAGGATGCCTGACGCGCCAGATAATGCGTCCCCAGTCGGATGCTGACGATGGGACGGTAGAGGTCACTTTCAGTGTAGTTTTCAGGATACCCCATTTCAGAGGCCACTTCCTGCCCGGTGGCAGGCATGATCTGCATCAAGCCGCGCGCACCGGCAGATGAGCTGGCGATGCCGTCAAACAGGCTTTCCTGACGCATGACGCTGTACAGGAGCAGTGGATGCAGACCTTCTTCCTGCGCTGCCGGTACGACAATATCCTGATAGTACAGACCAAAGCGAACATGATTAAAGTAATTCGGAGCGGTGAACGCGCCCATGTCGTCCATACCAGCCAGGGTAAGTACCTGGCGTGAGGCAAAGATCGCCGGACGGTAAAAGCCCAGGTCAAGCAGGTGATTCATCAGGCGGTAGGTGGCAATGGGATCATTTTCCACCTCGGCGCGTAAATTCTCCAGCTCGGCTTTTGCCTCGGGGTAAAGCCCCATTTCCCACAATACACCCGCGCGGATGACGCGTTGATCAGATGCCAGCGGGCCGAGATTGGTCACGTCAATTTCGGGTGCAACCGAGAAGGTATCGCGCACCCACATGTCTGCCAGACGGCGCTCGGCAGCCATATCCACGTTGAGATAATAGGTATCAGATGCCTGCAGCGGGGCTTCGCCGTCCAGCAATTGGGCAGCACGCACTGAGTAGTAGCCGGTTGGGTCAAGCTGGGCAGCGCTCTGCCAGCTTTGATCGGCTGCAGCCTGGTCTCCCCTGGCGGCGTTGATTTTGCCGATCCACAGATGCGCGGCAGACTGTTCGTAAACATCCGTGGAAAGCACCAGGCAGCGCTGAAAGGTGGTCAGGGCTGCGTCGTAATTGCCCATGCGGTAATGGGTTACGCCTGCCAGGAACAACCCGCGCATCGATTCCTCAGCGGCGGGATATTCATTCATCAAACGCTCCCACGTGGCTGCTGCCAGGTCCAACTGATTATTGCGCTCGTAAATGCGCGCGGCTTCGTAAAGGAAACCCGGCGCTTGAGGGGCGGTGGGAACCAGGCGTACATATGCCAGCAGGGTTTCGGCGGCTTCTGAATATTTCTCAAAATAAACCCACTGAACATAGGCTTTCTCATCGTATGCCTTCGCCAGGTACTCATCACCCCGGTTGAGGGTGATCAGTTGATCCCACATGACGGCGGCATTATCGGCGTCACCGGTGGCGAGCAGGGAAAGGGCTTTATAATGAAAGGCCCGACTGTCTCCCTCTGGATTTTCTTGCAGATAACGGTTGAACGCTTCAATTGCCACCCCGTAAGCTCCGGCATAGTAGTCGATCAATCCGCGATCCAGCTCAGAAACCGGCTGTTCGGCATCCACCAGCTCGATCAACGCCAGATAGGCATAATAGGATAACTGATAATTGAGCACCGAATCCTGATAGCGGGCATATGCCTGGTCGGGCAGGCTCATGGCCATGTACGATTGTCCCATCAGGTAATTGACCTGGGCTTTGAAATAATCGTTGGCGGTGGTGTTGTAAATGTCGAACAGCACGCGGATGGCTTCCTCGTGGTTACCCATGTCGGCCAGCACCTGACCCATTTTGATGCGCATGACATCGGGGTCAGAAATTTGCGGGGCATCTGCCGCAGCCTGATAAGCGGCCACCGCTTCGGCGTCCATGCCGGCATTCCACAGTGCGTCGCCACGGCGTTCCTGGGCAATGGCATCGATCAACCCGGGGCGGGCATCCATGAATGCGCTGTAATGCCCCGCTGCTTCGGCGTACAATTCCTGTTCGTAATTGATCTCGCCCATCAGGAAATGCGCATTGGCGCGGTAGGGTTCAGGGGCTGAGTTGATCAATTCATTTAATAGATCGATTGCGCCGTTCAGATCACCTGAGCGATAACGGGCACGAGCCAGACTGTAACGGGCAGCCGCCTGGACGGCAGGGTCGGTGGAAGCATTGAGCGCAGTGGTGTTTTCCTCAATGGCACGTTCCCAGTCGCCTGCCAGAATGGCGGCGTCGGCCTGAATGACACGTTGGGCGGGTTCGGGTGTGTTGGTTGCGGTGGGTACCGGCGGCTGTGTGGGGGTTGCGGTTGCCACAGCCACCACCGGCAGGGCAGTGGCAAGGTCTTCAGAGTAATCGGCGAGGTTGGGCCGGCTGCATGCCAGGGTTGCGATAAATAATATGAAGATCGGGGCAATACGTTTGAGCATAGAAGGCTTATACCGGATCATGGGAAAGCTGTCAATGGGAGGGGGACGGGCGTTGGGCAAGCCCCGATGACCTTTCACCTGCTCAACACTTCTTTACAAACCCCCTTTCCCGTGATAAACTGACGTAGGCGTAAAAAACTGCCCTCGTCACGAGGGCCTTTTTATTGCTCAATACCGGCTGCCTGGATAAGTGAATGCGAACGCTGGAGTGGAACCCATCGAAGTTTGAATTACAAATGATTGATCAGCGGCTTTTGCCGGCGCGCTTTGAGATTGTCACCTATCGCGACGCCGCCGGTGTGGCCGAATCGATCCGCGATATGGTGGTGCGCGGTGCGCCTGCCATTGGCGTTGCGGCAGCTTACGGGCTGGCGCTGGAAGCCTGCCGCAGCAAGGCCGCCACGGTGAGTGAACTGCTTGCACAGGTCAATCAGGCTGGTGTCCTCTTAAAAGCGGCGCGTCCCACCGCGGTGAACCTGGCCTGGGCGGTTGACCGGGTGTTGAAAGTCGCAGTCCAGCCAGCTTCCAATGTGGATGAAGTGCGCCAGCGGTTGATCGATTTGGCCGCCCGCATGGCTGATGAAGACGTTGAGACCAACTTGCGCATTGCCCGTTACGGCGCTGAACTGGTAAACGACGGCGACACCATCATTCATCATTGCAACACCGGCGCGCTTGCCACGGTGGATTGGGGTACGGCGCTGGGTATTTTGCGGACTGCACATGAGAGCGGCAAGTACATTCATGTGCTGGTGGATGAAACCCGCCCGCGCCTGCAAGGGGCGCGACTGACCGCCTGGGAGCTGCAACAGTACAATATCCCCTTTAGCATTATCTCTGATAACGCCGCAGGGTATTTCCTGCGATCTGGAAAGGTCAACAGAGTCTTCTTTGGGGCTGACCGCGTGGCAGCCAATGGTGATGTGGTCAACAAGGTTGGCTCTTACATGCTGGCGCTGGCAGCCCACGCCAACCACGTTCCGGTCCATTCCGTTTTCCCACTATCCACGGTGGACCTGACTGTGGCATGTGGCGACGACATTGAGATCGAAGAGCGTGACGAATCAGAAGTGCTGGATATACAGATCAAAGGCGAACCTGCCACCCCGGTGGGAGCCCACGCCCGCAATCCAGCCTTTGACATCACCCCGCATCACCTGTTGACTGGCATGGTCACCGATGCCGGCGTCATCACCCAGCCGCTCGGTGCGAACCTGGCTGAGGCAGTGCGAAAATCGCAATCCTGAGGACTTCCATGAATATCATCATCACCGGCTCGATCGCTTACGATTATCTGATGACCTATCCGGGTTGTTTTAGGGACCATATTCTGCCGGACCACCTCGATTCCATCAGCCTTTCCTTCCTGGTGGATAATCTGGTTCGACAACGCGGGGGCGTGGCGCCCAACATTGGTTACACCATGGCGCTGCTGGGCGATCGCCCGGTGATCGCCGGTACAGTGGGTGAGGATTTTGAAGAATTCCGCACCTGGCTGGAAGCCAAAGGCGTTGACACGCACCTGGTGAAGGTCATTCCGGGTACGTACACGGCTTCGTTCTTTGCCAATACCGACCGGGAAAACAACCAGATCTCCAGTTTTTATACCGGCGCCATGGCTTATGCCGGTACGCTGTCGATCAAGGATTTGCAACCAAAGCCCGATCTGGTGGTGATCTCACCCAACGACCCCGCTGCCATGGCGCAATATGTGCGTGAGTGTGTTGAACTCACCATCCCCTATCTGTATGACCCCTCACAGCAACTGGCGCGTGTACCGGCTGAACAGATCCGCGAAGGCACAATGAGCGCCAACTGTGTTTTTGTCAACGAATATGAATTCCAGTTGTTGCAAAAACACACCGGGCTGGACCTGGATGGTATTTTGAAGATTGTGCGCTTCCTGGTGATCACCCTGGGTGAAGACGGCTCGGTCATTTATGCTGATGGTCAGGAGTACCGCGTTCCTGTGGTTCCGCCTGAGCGCATTCTGGACCCCACCGGTGTGGGGGATGCCTTCAGGGGTGGGTTCCTGCGCGGCTATCAACTGGGGTTTGATTGGACCACCTGCGGTCAAATGGGCTCACTGGCTGCCACTTACTGCCTGGAACAAAAAGGCACACAGGTGCATAATTATACAGTGGCGCAATTTATTGAACGTTTCCGCAAGCATTTCGACGATCAGGGCAAGCTGGACGCCCTGTTGCAGTGATTATTTGAGAGGCAAGAGGAGCAGGAATGACCAACTACGATATCAAGGATACCAAGTTTGCAGAGGGTGGGCGGCGACGCATCGACTGGGCAGAGCGTGAGATGCCCGTATTGCGCCAGATCCGCGAGCGCTTTGCCAAAGAGCGTCCCCTGGCGGGTGTGCGCGTTTCGGCGTGCTTGCATGTGACCGCTGAGACAGCCAACCTGATGCGCACCCTTCAGGCCGGCGGCGCGGATGTGGTTTTGACCGCCTCCAACCCGCTGTCAACGCAGGATGATGTGGCGGCTTCACTGGTGACCCACGAAGAGATTCCGGTGTTTGCCATTAAAGGTGAAGACAACGCCACATACTACAAACACATCACTGCCGCTTTGAACCATCAGCCGCACATGACCATGGATGATGGCGCCGACCTGGTGAGCACCATTCACAAGGACCGCCGTGAATTGCTGGCCAACATTGTGGGCGGAACCGAAGAGACTACCACCGGTGTGATCCGCTTGCGCGCCATGGCTGCCGACGGGGCGCTGAACTTCCCCGTGATCGCGGTCAACGACGCCATGACCAAGCATTTCTTTGATAACCGCTACGGAACCGGTCAGTCCACCATTGACGGTATCATTCGCGCCACCAACATGCTGCTGGCTGGCAAGACCTTTGTTGTCGCCGGCTACGGCTGGTGCGGCCGCGGTCTGGCCTCACGCGCACGCGGCATGGGCGCCAACGTAATCGTCACCGAGGTTGACCCGTTGCCCGCACTCGAAGCGGTGATGGATGGCTTCCGTGTGATGCCCATGGCTGAAGCCGCCCGCATCGGCGATATCTTCTGCACTGTCACCGGCGACCTGAATGTGATCGACCGCCATCACTTTGAGGCAATGAAGGACGGCGCGATTGTGGCGAACTCCGGTCACTTTAACGTCGAAATCAACATCCCTGCCCTCGAAGAGATGAGCGTCAACAAGCGTCTGGTTCGCCCGTTTGTCGATCAGTACGAAATGCGCGACGGCCGCCACATCCACATCCTGGGTGAGGGACGCCTGATCAACCTGGCTTCAGCAGAGGGTCACCCCGCTTCGGTGATGGATATGTCCTTTGCCAACCAGGCTCTGAGCGCTGAGTACATGGTAAAGAACGCCAGCAACCTGGAACGCCGCGTCTATTCCGTGCCCGATGAGATCGACCGCGAAATTGCCCGCCTGAAACTGCTGGCAATGGGCACCCAGATTGACGTGTTGACCGCCGAACAGGTGGCCTACCTGAACTCATGGGAAGAAGGCACCTAGATCGGTGAGCGTGCTGTATCAATGAATGAATACAAACTCCCCGCCTGGCGGGGAGTTTTGTTAATGTCAACGGGTATGTCAGGCGATTTCGTCCACCGGTGAAACGGTAAGCAGGGCTGCGGCCTGTTCCCTTTTTACCTGCGCTCTTGCAGTCAGTAATACCAGCACCGCGCCGATCAGGTAGAAGCTGATGTTCAGCACAAAAGGCAGCACGCGGCTGATTTCTGAGAGTTGTCCGGCAATCCAGCCGAACGGTGTGCTGAAGATGATCACCACCAGGAACATCAGCGCTGATATGCGTGCGCGTTCATTGGCATTGACCGTGACCACCATCATGCGGTCTATCTGCGTGCTGACGGTGGCATAAGAACAGGCCTCCAGCAGGGTGGATACCAGCAACAATGCATAACTCTTTTGTGGAACCAGGACCAGAATGAGCTGCCCCAGCGCCAGCCCCATAAAACCAACCAGCATGGGGTTGCGGAATTTCATTTCCTTGATCAGCGGCATTGCAAGAAAGAAAAACACCAGCATGATGATCGAGCGCGCAAAAGGATACAGGGCGATATGTGCGTCGGGGATCAGGACGCGCTGGGTGACAATCACCGACCAGAAGGTGTTGTGGATGGTGTTGGCGGTGGTCATGGCGATCATGATGCCCAGGGTGTACAGGGTGGCGGGTGTTTGCAGGATGGTCTTCACCACGTCTTTGTATCCCCTCAACATGTGGAAAAAACTCTGGCTTTGAGTCTCCTGCATGCGCACCTGGCCCTGTTTGGTTTCTTTGGAGTAAATGTACAGGATGATGAATTTAGCACTCATCAAGACAAACGCCAGAATGTACAGCCCGCGCATGGTGGGTACCAGGGTGTAGCGTGAGATTAACAACCCCGCGATGGGGGCAAAAAAAGCAGAAAGAAGCCCTGAGATGTATACCCATGAATAAATGTCCACCAGTTGTTTTTCATTGGCATCCTCAACCAGCAGGCAGGTCCATGAGGTGTGGGTGATGCGCCATGACCCGTTGATGATGGCAGCGATCAGAAAGTATGTGAAATTCTGCGAGATGGCCCAGATGATGGTAGGTACACTCCAGCAGACAAAATCGAAAATGAAGGTGGCTTTTCGCCGTCCCAGTCGGTCGGTGATGGGTCCACTGAGCAGCGATGACACAATTTGAACAGCCAGGTTCACGCTTAACAACAAACCAATCTGACTGTCAGACAGCCCCAGCGCCAGCATGTAGACCGAAACATAGGGCGCATACAGGTTGTATGGGATACCCCATAATGGCTCGGTATAAACACAAGCGCGGGGATTGCCACGCAATGAAAACAGGGTTTGAAATAATGGATGTTTTAGCAGGGACCCAAACATGAATTACTCAATTCTTTATTAAAATTTGCAAACCACAATTGTAAGCCATAAATTATCAAAGGCACAGGTGACAGGGCTTTCAAAAACTGGCGCTTTTGCAAAGCCTGCAAAACAATGCCTGGAATGTGGCGGACCAGCAAGGCATGCGGGGGAGGGAAATACCTTGCTGCTGATTATCTGTTTTTTGCTGATATTGTTTTTTGTTGCATAATTGTTACAATAAGGCAACAAAGCATTGCTCAAATTAAAAGAGGTTATATGGCTTACGATCTAAGTGTGAACGTGGAGAAAAATCGCCTGTATATTTTTTTGAGCGGCAACATGGATGAAGCTGAAATCCAGACTCACGCAGACCACATTTTGCTGAATGCCCGTGGCCTTCGCCCCGGTTTCAGTGTGATCTCTGATATCGCATCTTTTGTTCCGGTGGGTGAAGCCGGACGGTTGGTGATGCAGCAAACCATGAAAATGGTGAAAGAACTGGGAATGGGGCACGTGGTCAGGGTGGTCACCGGTGCGTCACTGGTGACAGCCAACCAGTGGCAGCGTACGTCCCGGCAGGTGGGCTATCAGGCGTTGGAAGCTCCCAGCCGCGAAGAAGCGGAAAGATTGCTGGATCAACTGACAAAATCAGGGAATTAATTGGATAAATAAGCAGGGTCGCCGATCAGCACGGCCATATTGCCCAGCACCCCCCACGAGGCAAGAAACTGATCGACGGATCGGTTATAAACCATGCCACCGTCCACGATGGTGACATAAGAAGAATTGTATCCGGTGACGATGACGGTGTGTTCAAAACTGGCGACGGTGGTGGTGTTGCCATTGGATGCCGTGTAAGAAACCGGGCTGCCGTACAGGGTGTTGTTGATCACCCATACCATCACAGGGCGATTGGAAGCAATTTCCGCCCGCAGGTCATCCCAACTGTACCCTTTGCCCGATTGTGCATTTAATCCATAATCCCGCAGAACACCTGCTATGGGGGCTGCATGCACCCCGTAGGATGCGGGCGGCAATTGCCCCTGCCCACCACGGTAATCGCCCACAAAGCCGGAATCGGGATCGTCTGATATGGGCAGGCGCGATTGGAACTCCATTTGATTGATGTTCAACCCAAAGTAAGCAGCCAGGTCAACCGCTGAGCGCGATTCGCAATCCAGTGTGTACTGTTGCGGATAACCGATCACCCCGTAAACATAAGCTTCGTCCGGTGGGAACTCCTCATCGGGCTGTGGTGGG
>DAOUGC010000048.1:0-5344 GCA_034429695.1 Levilinea sp. | reverse complement strand
CATGAACAACCCTGCAGCGGCGAGCAGCAGGGGCGGCAGCCATAAACCAAGCGGTTCCGGGTGTACATGCAGATGCTGCCTGGCTTTTCCCCAGAACGGACTCCATGTTACCCGGGCAGCCAAAAATATCGTGGTCACATTGGCAGCCACAACCAAAACGGTGAGAAGCGCGCCTTTGGGGGCGGCAAGTGTGGTTTCATACAATAATTCTTTGGCAATAAAACCGGCCAGCGGCAAAATGCCTGCCATGGAAAGGCCAGCCCCGGCGGCGGCGAGAGCGGTCCATGGCAACTCCCGCGCCAGTCCACCCAAAGTGCGCACATCACGGGTTCCGGTGGAGTGGTCCACCCCGCCGGCAACAAGAAAAAGCGCCCCTTTATACAGTGCATGCGCGGCCAGAAAGACCACTGCTGACTTTATCGCCAGGGGTGTACCCACCCCGGTTAACAACACCATGCTGCCCAGACCTGCCACGGTGGAATAAGCCAGGATCTTCTTAAGATCGGTTTGAGCCAGTGCCAACAGCGAACCCGCCAGCAACGTGATCAGGCCGACGGGGACCAGCAGCCCGTTCCAGATCTCCAAATTACCCAGAACTGGGTAAAAACGCAGCAGGAGAAAGATACCGGCCTTGACCATGGTGGCAGAATGAAGATAGGCGCTCACCGGGGTGGGCGCTTTCATGGCATTGGGCAACCAGAAATGAAACGGGAATTGCGCTGATTTCGTCATGGCTCCAATTGCAAGGCATATGAATGCCGTCTGAGCCAGCGGGTGTTGCTGAATTGTACCAGCCGAGCTGATCCAGGTGCTGATCTCAAATGACCCGGTGAGGACGAACAGCAGGATCAAACCCACCAGCAATACCAACCCGCCACCTCCGGTTACCAGAAGCGCTTGCCAGGCTGCAGCCCGCGCTGCGCTTTCGCGATGGTCAAATCCGATCAGAAAGAAAGAGGAAATGCTGGTAAGTTCCCAAAAAATGAAGAGCAGCAGGGCATTATTACTGACCACCAGACCCAGCATCGAGATCATGAAGAACAGCGTCAGGCTAAAAAAACGGGACAGGTGCGGGTGGTCATGGAGATATACGCTGCCATACCAGATCACCAGCGCGCCGATACCTGAAATGATGGCAGCCATCAGGAGGGTTAAGCCGTCCAGACGAAAGGAAAACCACAGGTCAAAGGTGGGAACCCAGGCGAGGCGCAGCAAATCCGCTTCGTCGGGCACTGCAGCAACTATTTTGATGATCACTTGCACAAAGATCAACACGGGATACAGCGACAGAACCAGACCACTTCTGGAACGGAACAAGCATGTAATTACCGGCGCCGCGATGGCAACAAAATAGCCAGACAAAATGGTGGCAATGAGGGTCATCGTATTATTATCCCCGCTGTTCAGGTTCAACGCCAACGATTGATGATTTATCACACCAAAAAAGCAAACTTCGTCATTGCGTACTTATTTTATCATCTGAACCGCATTTGAAGTTTCACCCCCACGGAAATGTATATGGTTTGGTACATGCCCCCGTTTTCTTTTAACCCCCCATAATCTATAATATTTGTAAGGAGTATTCAGGTGACTTACAGAATGGATGGATAACAAAACGCATTTATTAATCAATATGGGTAAAAAATTTTTCTCGCGCTGGTAAGCATCAGGAGGATGTGACATGAAACGGTTCAAAAACATTCTGGTTGTCTATGATGGCAAAGCCGACAATCGGGCGCTCCACGATCAGGCTGTAAATCTTGCCCGGAGAAATCAGGCTGTCCTCACGGTGGTGGATGTCATAGAAGAAGCCCGCACCGTTTCCGCAAAACCGTCTCCGGCCCAGGACAGCGCCAAAGGGTTAGATATGCGGATCATCGAAGATTTTCCCTTTGAGTCCTCCATTGCACCAGCATCGGCATCTCCAGCAAATGAACCGGGGGATATGGCTGGCATTCCCCGGAAAACCTCGCTTGAAATTCAGGAATTCATCATACAGGAAGAAAAGTGCAGCCTCGGAGAATTTGTCTCATCCCTCCGGCACGCGGGAATACAGGTGCACAGCAAAACGTTGTACGGTATTCCTTTCATTAAAGTAATTCAAGAGGTGTTACGCGGCAACCACGATCTGGTCATGGTCACTGCCGAAGGCATGGGCGGTTTGCGCGGGACGTTGTTCGGCAACACCACCATGCACCTGATGCGCAAATGCCCCTGCCCGGTGTGGGTGATTAAACCAGGCCAACCCAGGAAATTCGAGCGCATTCTTGCCGCTGTGGAAGTTTTTCAAGAGGACGTGGAACGGGCCGCACTCACGACAAAAATCCTTGAACTGGCTACATCGCTTGCCCGTTTTGGTGACAGCGAACTCCTGATTTTTCACGCCTGGAAGATGTACGGCGAATCGATCATCAAAGGCCAGGCAAGATTTCCAACCCAGGTGGTGGAAAAACTGTTGCAAGACACCCAGGAAGCACACCGGCAGGGCTTGATCGAACTTCTGCAAGGACATTCGCTGGAAGACCTGAAAAACACCGTCTATTTATTAAAAGGGGAAGCCGGGGATTTGATCCCTGAGCTTGCCCGGGCCAGGGAAGTTGACCTGATCGTGATGGGCACTGTCAGCCGCACCGGCATTGCCGGATTGCTCATAGGCAACACAGCCGAAATCGTCCTGCAGCAGGTGGACTGCTCCGTGTTGACCGTGAAGCCTGAAGGGTTTGTCACCCCCGTGAAACTGGAACCGGCATAGGCCACCCCATCCCCGCTCCACGGCAGCGGGGCGTTGCCATATATATATATTCAGATTCCTGATCTCAGCCGGTAATCGTTCAGTCGTAAGAACCCCTGTAAGCATTTCATTTCACGGAAGCAAATAGGAGCGCGCTCCATTTCCAGGTTGACGATGGCTGCGTATACTGACGGAGATCATTATCCTGCCTGCCTGCACCCGTTCCGTGGTACACTGGGCGCATCCATTTTCCCAATCAGGAGCCAACCCATGCGCATGCTGCCCCACGCCCGCTTTCAACCCGCCCCGCTTCGCGACGTCCGCCCGGACGGCTGGCTGCTGGATTTCCTGCACCGCCAGGCGCGCGGTCTCACCGGTCACGTGGCCGTTTCAGGATACCCCTACGGGTACAAATTTTGGGGCAGCGCCGAGGATCAAACCAAAGGCTCCTACGCTGCCTGGTGGCCCTTTGAGCAAACCGCCTACTGGATCGACGGGGCTTTAAAATGCGGTTTCCTTGCCGGTGATGATGCCTTGCGCCAGCAGGCGCTGGATGAGGTGGATTACGCCGTTGAGCACGCCGCGCCGGACGGCTTTATTGGTCCCGACCTGCTGCGCGCCAAGGACCGCTGGCCGCACGCTGTGTTCTTCCGTGCGGTGCTGGCCCAGTACGAGATCACCGGCGACCGCCGCTACATTGACGCGCTTGCCCGCCACTACCGCTCCACCCCGCACCCCATGGGCTGGGACCGCGACGTGACCGGCGTGGAGATCCTGCTGCTGCTGTACCAGGAGACCGGCGAGCCTGACCTGCTGGACATGGCCTGCCGCCTGTATGCGCAGTTTGTGGAGAAGTGGCCCCATCACGACGCCGCCCCTGCCACGCTGCGCTCTGAGAAGCCGCAGCACGAACATGGAGTTACATTTAATGAAGAAGCCAAGCTGGCAGCCATGCTGTACAGCGCCACCGGCGATGAAGCCCTGCTTGAGGCGGTGGTGCACGGTTACGATAAGCTGAACCGCAACGCGCGTCTGGCAGACGGGCTGCACTCGTGCTCCGAGTTCATTCAAGGCCGCGATGCACGCGACATGCACGAGACCTGCGACATCACCGATCACACCTGGGCGCTGGCGTACCTGCTGCAGGCCACCGGCCACCCCCGCTATGCCGACCAGATCGAGCAGATCATCTTCAACGCGCTGCCCGGCTCGATCACACCCGATTTTAAAGCCCTGCAATATCTGTCCTGCCCCAACCAGGTGGTGGTCACCCATGCCTCCAACCATAATCTCAAGGGGTTCATGCGCGGGTTGAACTGGATGAGCTACCGCCCCGACCATGAGGTGCAGTGCTGCCCAGGCAACCTGCACCGCGCCATGCCCAACTATATCTCGCGCATGTGGATGTTGACGCCCGATGGCGGCATCGCCGCGGCGCTGTACGGGCCGGGAGTGCTGCGCACCACGCTGGCAGAAACACCGGTGACGATCACCGCCGCCACGCGTTACCCATTTGAGCAGTCCGTGCGCTTCACCCTGCAGCCCGACCGCCCGGTTGACTTCCCGTTCGCAGTGCGCATCCCGGCCTGGTGCAACCGCGCCAGCCTGACCGTCAACGGTGCGTCCATTGATCTGCCGCTCGTCCCGGGTACATTCGTCACCCTCCAACGGCAGTGGTGCGCCGGAGACGTGGTGCAACTGGAGCTGCCCTTTGAACTGGCGATGGAGACCTGGCCGCGCGGTGGGGTCAGCCTGAGCTACGGTCCGCTCACTCTGGCGCTGCCCGTTCCAACCCGCGCTGAAATCGAAAGGGACAACTCCACCATCCGACAGCGGCAGGAAGCCCTGGGTGATGACTACCACCCGCGGCCCACATTGACCCTGCCGGACTTCCCTGCCTGGAACCTGTATCCCGCCGGCGCGTGGAATTATGCCCTGTGTCTTGAAGGCAACTGGCAGCAGAATGTGCGCGTGGAATGGAACCCAACCTGCAGCGACCCGTGGGACGCCGCCAACCCGCCGTTGCGCGTCATGGTCAAGGCGCGGCGCGTGCGCGGCTGGCGCATCACGCATGCCCGCCGTACCCGCCAGTTGTGCCACGCCATTCGCGGTGGGGTTTTCGCGCTGGAGCTAAAAACTGTATCCGGTGATTTCCTGTTCACACCGCCCCTGCCGCACCCTGCCAGCCTGCCCGAGCGCCTGGCAGATAGGGAGGAAGAGATCGCGCTGATCCCTTACGGCGCCACGCGGCTGCGCGTTACCGTGTTCCCCAGCGCGTGATTTTCCCCCTTTGCACGCACATTCCCCGGCAGGTTGGGTCTTCCCAGCCTGCTGTTTTTTTCGGTATCCTTCTCCCCCTCCAACCCCTTTACGCCGATTTTCGCCAACCTTTATGAATCAACCGGGTTGGTTCATGTTATAAATTTGGTAATAAAAGGGTAAATATTACTGGCGTGTACGCGCGAAGAACAGCCTCAACGTCTACGGACGCTGGAGCGCCGTGCGCAGCTTTACGATTGACTGGTAATTCGCGAACTCCCCTCTTTTCAAGGGCTGGCGTCTGTTGGGGCGCCAGCCCTGGTTTTTTCATTATGGTGCCGATAAGACCACCAT
>DAOUGC010000047.1:0-5515 GCA_034429695.1 Levilinea sp. | reverse complement strand
GCAGCGCGGATGGCGGCCATGACGCCCTCGGTGCCAGACCCCAACATGCGGAACATCTCCACCGCTGGCATCAGCCGGTGGACCAGTTCAGCCAGTTTCAACTCATATTCGTGGAACAAACCGGTGACCGGACCGCAGGTTTGCAGCATTTCAATCACCCGGTCGCGCACGGGGGCATAATTGCTGCCCAGGATGGTGGGCCCGCCCGCCTGCAGAAAGTCAATGTAACGGTTTCCGTCTGCGTCCCACAGGTGGGCGCCCTCGGCGCGTTCCATGGCGATGGGGAAGGGGTAGTTGAATGCCAGGTTGTGCTGCACACCGCCGGGGATCAGCTTTTTGGCTTCGTCGGTGAGCGCCTTTGAACGCGCGCAGCGCTGCTCGAAGTATTTGAGCACCTCTTCCATACGGTCACGGCGGATGGGGCGCATGGGTTGCGACACCAGCGCATCCAACCGGCGGTAAACATCTGCAACGTCGTGGTATTCAGAAATGGCGTACGTTTGCGTGGTCATCAAGGTCATGCCTCCCCGGTTTCATGTTTTTTCTGGTCTTTGCGAAGTTTGGCGAAGGCCACCTCGCGCACAATTAATGGAATTTTGCTGGCTTTGCGTTCGGTGCACAGCGAGAGCAGGTAAGCCAGGGCGCATTTCTCCAGCACTTCAACGTTGTCAATGGCGCGATCCATATCGTCGCCAAACACCAGCGCGCCGTGGTTTGCCATCATGTAGGCGTTGTGATGGTTGCCCACGTGCTTTGCCACCTGGTTCTTGAGCATACCCGTGCCGGACGGGGCGTACGGGATGATATCGACCGAGCGGCCCAGAAAGCGCACCTGCTCATCAAACAGGGCAGGGATGGGCGCATTGATGATCGCCAGTGTGCTGGGGTAAACCTGGTGGGTGTGGATGATGGCATGCACGTCGGGCCGGGTCTGGTAGATGGCGGCGTGCATGGCGCTCTCCACCGACGGCTTGCGTGAGCCTTCGATGCACGCCAGATCGGAGAGCGACAGGATGATGATGTCATCCGGCGTCATCTTGAGATAATCGTAATTGGATGGGGTGACGGCGAGGGCGTTTTCACCGGTGCGCACCGAGATGTTGCCGCCGGTTGCGCTCAGAAAGCCCTTGTTGAACAGGTATTGCGCCGCCTGCACCACCACTGCTTTTGCATCCTGATAAGAAAGCATGGGACCTCCGCGGATAATCTTTACACTGTAAAGATTATAGAAACAAATCTTGACATTGTCAAGATGGCGGCGTATGATAATGACTATGGATAAAGTCCCCTACCATCACGGCGATCTGAAAAATGCGCTGATCAAAGCCGGAGCAGAGCTGCTGGCCGAGGAAGGCGTGAACGCGCTTTCGCTGCGCAAGGTGGCGGCGCGGGTGGGCGTCAGCCACTCAGCGCCTTATGCGCATTTTCCGGACAAGGAAGCGCTGATCGCCGCGATCATCACCGAGGGCTACCGGCAGTTGTTTGAGCGCATTGCTGCCACGGTGCAGGCCAGCCAGAGTGAACCCTCAGAGTTATTGATGGAGGTGGCCTGTACCTATGTGCAATTCGGGCTGGAATATCCGGCATACTACAAGCTGATGTTCTCGGGGGTGCTTGAGAACGAACAGGCTCACATTGATTTTGTACGCATCTCACGCGCCAGTTTTGGGCAACTGGTTGAACTGGTGCAGCAATGTCAGGCCGCGGGTGTGCTGCCCGATGGCCCAGCCGATGTACTGGCAGTGAGCGTGTGGAGCCTGGTGCACGGCTTTACCTCGCTGCTGCTCGAACGCCAGATTTCGCACACCATTCGTGACCGCTACACCCTGGAAGAGTTGCTGCGCCAGACGCTTGAGCCGATCACACGCTGATGAAACGATGGTGGGTTTGGCCCGCCATTTCGAATATGCATTTTTAGGGAATCATCCTTCCCGTCTCCATCCTTCTTCCATTATCATACTGTTGTAAATAGGGTTCAACGAACCCGTCAGGCTGTCTTATTTTTCCATTGAGTGGGGTTAACACTATGGAACGGAGACCTGCAAGCCTGAGAGCTTTTGGTCCATCAAAGGGTTATGATTGAGTCGATGAAAAAGCTCAAAACAGAGATCAGCGAGTCCGGCCGGACAGAGACAGGCTCCACGGATTTTGAGGTGCTGTTCCTGCGTTACTGGGCGCCTGTTTACCGCATCCTGCGGCGGTTGGTTGGCGACCCCGAGGAGGCGGAGGACCTTGCCATCGAAGCCTTCCTGCGCCTGCACAGGCACAGCCGGGGAGATGGTGAGATCGAAAATGCGGGCGGATGGTTGTACCAGGTTGCGACCCACCTGGGGTTGAACTCCATCCGCGACTGGAAACGGCGTGAGCAGTACGAGCTCAAGGCGGGCAGGTATGCGCTGGAGGAATCACCCCGGCTGTCGCCGGCTGACATTCTGGCGCAGGAAGAGGAACGTCAGCAAGTGCGGCTTGTACTGGCGCGCATGAACCAGCGTCAATCGCAACTGCTGATCCTGCGTTACTCCGGGCTGTCTTACAAAGAGATCGCCGCCGCGCTCAGTCTATCGCCCACCTCCATAGGTCCGCTGCTTTTGCGGGCTGAACGTGAATTTGAAAAACTGTATCGAGCTGTGGCAAAAGAGGAATGATGAAAACACATTTGACCGATGGCGAACTGCGCGCTGCGCTGGATGGAGAACTAAGCTCCGGACAGATGCATCACCTCGATACCTGTCCGGTCTGCCAGTCCCGCCGGCAGCAGCTCGAAGTCAGTCTTGCGGACACAGCCAGACGGCTGGCGTTCCTGCAACCGGCTGACGATAAGGTTCCATCTGCCCGCGCAGCATGGACAAAATTTTCTCAAAAACGATCACCCCATAAGGAGGGTTTTATGTCAAAAACATGGTTTGCCCGTCCCGTTGTTCGGTTTGCGGCGGCGGCTGTTACCTTGATTGTGTTGATCCTGGCATTTCCGGGTACGCGCGTGCTGGCCGGTGAGTTGCTGGATCTCTTCCGTGTGCAGCAGGTGCAGGTGGTTCCGGTGGATTTCACCGGTCTCGAGCAATTGACCGGTGACGGCGCGCTCGGCAATCAGTTTGCCGAACTGGTGTCCGACTCGGTCACCATGCAGATTGAACCGGGAGACCCGGTTGCGGTTGCCGATGCCGAAGAAGCCAGCCAACTGGCGGGCTTTGAGGTGCGCATCCCTGAGGGTATGACCCCCAGCCAGATTTACGTCACCGGACAGGCGGCTTTCAGCTTCATCCTGAACCGGGAGAAGGCTCAGATGTTGCTGGATGAAGCCGGGCGGGGCGACCTGGTGCTGCCAGAATCGGCAGAGGGCGCTGAGATCTGGGTGGACATCCCTGCTTCGGTGAGCGTTGCCTTTGGCGAATGCCCCACCCCGGGTGATGACGCCGAAGGCAATACTGAGCAGAGCAAAACCGAAAGCCGCTACCCCGATTGCACCATCCTGGCGCAGATCCCCAGCCCCAACGTCAACGCACCGGCTGATCTTGACATCGAAGCACTGGCCAGGGTGGGGTTGGAATTCACCGGCATGAGCGCCGAAGAAGCACAGGAGTTCACCAGCACGGTTGACTGGACTTCCACGCTGGTGGTTCCCATCCCGCGTAACGCAGCCGAGCACGAGCAGGTAAGCGTTGACGGGGTGACCGGCACACTGATCCAGCGCATGATGGAAGGTTCATCACAATATGCTTTGCTGTGGGTGAACGACGGGGTCATCCATACCATCAGCGGGCTGGGCGCGGGTTCAGACCAGGCAATTGACATGGCAAACTCTCTTCAATAGGTCAAAAAATGCCTGTGGCTGCCATCGAAACAGACCAGTTGAGAAAAGTATTTGGCGACTATGCCGCCGTGAAAGGCCTCACCCTGCAGGTCGCGCAGGGTGAGGTGTTCGGTTTCCTGGGTCCCAACGGGGCAGGGAAAACCACTTCCATTAAAATGCTCCTCGGGCTGGTATCGCCCACCTCGGGCAGCGCCAGCCTGCTGGGTGCGCCCATCGGACACCGCGAAACGCTTGCCCGCATTGGTTTTTTGCCCGAACACTTCCGTTTTCCTGATTGGCTGACCGCTGCCGAGTTTCTTGAGCTGAACGGCGAGTTGCTGGGCCAGAGCGGGACGGCGCTCAAAAAGCGGCGTGATGACCTGCTGGACAGGGTGGGGTTAAGCCCATTTCGCAACAAGCTGCTGCGCACTTTTTCAAAAGGCATGTTGCAGCGCATCGGGCTGGCACAGGCGTTGCTGAACCACCCGGCGCTGGTGTTCCTGGATGAGCCCACCTCGGGCCTGGACCCGGTGGGGCGGCGTTTGGTGCGCGACGTGATCCACGAGCTGCGCCATGAAGGAACCTGTGTTTTCCTCAACTCGCACCTGCTGAGTGAGATTGAAGTCACCTGCGACCGTGTGGCGTTTATCCGGCATGGCGAGGTGGTGCGGGTGTTGAACCTGGCTGAAGTGGACGGGCAACATGCTGTGGTTGCCATTCGCGCGTCCGGCCTGACCCCGGCAATTGTGGCAGGCCTTGCCCGCTGGGGGCAGGATGTTCAGGTGGACGGGGATCAACTGAACCTGACTGTTCAAAGTGAAGCCGACATTGCCCGCATCAATCATTATCTGGTGGCTGAGGGGGTGGATGTGTTCTCGATCACGCCCAGCCGTTTATCGCTGGAAGATATCTTTATTGAAACGGTTGGAAAGGACGGCGGGTTATGACCAAGATCTGGATCCTGGCGCGCATGACCTTTCGCGAAGCCATCCGCCGGCGCATTGTTCTGACCGGGCTGGTTCTGGGTGTGCTGTTTTTGGTGATCTTCTCGGTTGGTTTTCATCTGATATTTGGGGAGATGAGCAGGGAGATCGCTCAAAATGCTTCGGCGTATGCGCGCGTGGTTCAAAATGAAATGTCCAACTTCCTCATGCTGGCCGGGTTGTATGCTGTGACCTTTCTTTCGGTCGCCATGGGGGCGCTGCTCAGCGCCGATACCCTGGCGGGTGAGATCAGTTCTGGCACCATCCAGACCATCGTCACCAAACCGGTGCGCCGCTCAGACGTGGTGCTGGGCAAGTGGCTGGCGTTTGCCGGGCTGCTGGGGTTGTACCTGCTGCTGATGGCAGGCGGAACGGTGCTGAGTATTTACCTGCAATCGGGCCACCTGCCGCGCAATCTGGTGGCGGGCGTGTTGATGATCTACCTGGAAGCGCTGCTGGTGATGACCTTTTCGCTGGCATGTTCCAGCATCATGCCAGCCCTGGCAACCGGCGGTACGGTCTTCGGGCTGTACGGTCTGGCATTCATCGGCGGCTGGATTGAACAAATCGGAGCCGTCTTCCGCAATCAAACGGTGGTACAGGTGGGCATTTTCACCAGCCTGCTGTTCCCTTCTGAGGCGCTGTGGCGCAGGGCGACCTTTGAGATGCAATCGGTGTTTGGCGGGGTGCTGCAAATGACCCCGTTTGTCACCCTCTCGGTGCCGAATTTGCTGATGGTGGC
>DAOUGC010000046.1:0-15066 GCA_034429695.1 Levilinea sp. | reverse complement strand
TATAGCGTGTGCCTCCACGGAGATTCGAACTCCGGTTTTAGCCTTGAAAGGGCTGCGTCCTGGTCCCCTAGACGATGGAGGCTTGCAACGGTTGGTATTATACCAAAAGCTGATAAGCGGTCAAGGTTATTCGTTAACCAATTTTTCGTTCTGATTCCAATGCAGAGCAAACCAAACGATATTCCACCGGCAACCGCTGCAACCAGATCAGAAGTCCTGCCCCATCCTGGCTGGTTGCCAGGGCTTCCACCTCGGCGCAGTAAGAGGCAAAGATACGCGCCCCCAGGTTGGCGCTGGCTCCTTTGAGCGAATGTGCTGTGCGGCGCAGATTGGTGTAGTCGCCTGCCAGGATCTGTTCCTCGACCTTTTCCATTTGAGCAGCCGATTCTGAAAGGAAGATGTCAATAAGCTCGGTCAGGAAATCGGCTTCTCCAGGGATCTGCAATTCACGGACGCCATTCAGGATTTCCACGTCAATCACCGAGTTGGTGGATTGCACCTCTGCGCGGTGATGACTGTCTGTGGACTGCACTCCGTGGGATCGCCTTGACCACACCTGCACCATCTCCCGCAAGGCTTCCATGCGAATGGGTTTGGGGAGGTAGTCGTCCATGCCGGCAGACTCGCACACTTCGCGATCTCCCTGCATGGCATTGGCGGTCATGGCGATGATGGGGATATGCCGGTGGGTCTGCGTCTCATGTTCACGGATCAAGCGTGTGGCAGCGTATCCATCCAGACCCGGCATCTGGCAATCCATTAATACAAACATGTAACGGTCGGGTTGCTGTTGAATGGCGCGTACAGCCTGTTCGCCATTGACCACTGCCTCGGTCTGATAACCAAGCTTCTGCAACTGCAAAATTGCCAGACGCTGATTGGCAAGGTTGTCCTCAGCCAGCAACACCACCCCCTGTGAATGGGAGTAAACCTCTGTCTGCGCAAACTCCCCAACATCCGGCTCAGGTTCAGAAAGGATGACCCGATCTGGATGATTTGCCCTGTCAATGGTATCGTAAAGCAACTTTCGCCGTACAGGTGTAACCAGATAACCCGAGATTCCACCCCTCAATGAATTTTCGCCCAGATCGCGCTCATTGAATCTCACCATCAAGATTACCTTGGCAGGGTCTCCATTGATGGCGCGTTTGCTCAGAAACTGCGCCAGTTCATATCCGTCCATATCGGGCAGATGGTTCGAAACGAGCACCATGCGATAGGGATGCTCGCTGCTCATGGCTTGATCAAAAAGTTCAATGGCCCGCGTGGCTGTTTCAACCTTTTCAACCGTCTGCCCCCACGACGACAAATAGCGTCGGATGATGGCAAGGTGTGTCGCATTGGAATCCACCACCAGAATGGGCTGCAAATGCCAATCAGGTGGTTGCACCACCGGCACAGCTTCGGCGCTGCCTGCCTTTTGGAAAGGTATGGTAAACCAGAAAGTGGAGCCTTCATTCTCCACACTTTCCACGCCGATCTCACCGCCCATCAATTCAACCAGACGGCGCGAAATTGCCAGCCCAAGCCCGGTTCCACCATATTTACGCGATGTGGATCCATCGGCCTGGGTAAAGGGCTGGAAAAGCCGTTTGCGGGCGGTCATGGACAGACCAATACCGGTATCCTGAACCTGGAAATGCAAGCGCGCTTGATCTGCGCTCTCATCCATTAGATCCACCCGCACCACCACCTCGCCGGTGGAGGTAAATTTGATCGCATTGCCGATCAAATTAATCAGAATCTGCCGCACCCGTGTGGAATCTCCCACCAATCTGTTCGGAACCATGGGTGAGACAAACAGCATCAGTTCCAGATTCTTTTCGACTGCTTTTGGCAGGAATAAATCGGTGGTGCTTTCTGCCACCGCCATTGGATCAAATTCAAGCGCCTCCAGTTGAAGTTTTCCAGCCTCAGCCTTGGAGAGGTCAAGAATATCATTGATCAACGTCAGCAGTACCTGTGCCGATTCCTGCACGGTGGTGGTGAATTCGCGCTGTTCAGCGGTCAACTGGGTTTCCAACAACAACTCGGTCATGCCGATCACCGCATTCATCGGCGTGCGGATCTCGTGGCTCATGGTTGCCAGAAACTCCGATTTTAACCGGGCTGCTTCCAGCGCCTGATCCCTGGCTTCTGCCAGAGCCATGTTTTTGTGCCCAATCTCTTCGGTGTAATTATGAAGGGTGTCCATGTACTGGTCACGCTCCAGTTCACCGCCCACCCATTGTGCCATTAACCGCACCAATTCCATATCAGTGGGCGTAAATGGAACGTCGTGCGAATTAAAGCTGGAAAAACTGAGGATGCCGTACACCTCACCCATCACTTTTACCGGTGTGGCGATGAAGGCTTCCACTCCTTCGACAAACTCAGGATGCCCCACCCAGTCGGTCCGGTAGGCGCTGTCAAAAGCAATCGGGCTGTCCTGCACCAGGGCTGCCAGACAGAACAAACGCCGCGACTCCTGGTCTTCTTCAGCCCGATAATTCCCAAGGGTTGAATAGCTGTCAATGATACTGAAATCATTACCATCTGTGCGTTCCAGCACACCCAGTTGCATGCGGAAATGCTGCGTTCCCAGCACCAGCATGGCCTGGATCTTCTGCTCATTCTGCAGGGTCTGTGACGAGGTGATGTCATAAATGCCGCGCAGAAATTCCTCATTGCTGCGTAGCTCATTTTCTATTTTCAGGCGGCTTTCCAGCTCCACCCGAAGGTTCTCATACAGCCGGGCAATCTCCATCACCTGGCCCACCGCCGATGCCACGTTTTGCGCCAGGGTGGCTTCTTCCATGTTGAATTCGCGGTATTCCAGCGAGTACAGGGACAATGCGCCAACCATCCTGTCGCGCGCCATCATTGGCACAATCATCATGGACTGCACGCCGCGCCGATCCAGGTTCTCGCGGATGGCATCCAACCGGCTGTCTTCGGCCACATCATTAATGATCAGCGGGATTTTATAGCGCAACACGTACTGGATGCTCGGGTTGTTCTCCACCGGAATGATCTTCTGATCATCCACCGTGGTTCCCCTGGCATGAAACTCGGCGTTCACCCTCAAGCAGGAGCCATCATCTTCAAGCAAACCAATCTGTGCCTGGGGAACCTGCAAGGTATCAGCCAGCTCTTTGCAGATGGTTTCAAAAATTTGCTGCGGCTCCAGCGATGATGAAGCGGTGACAATAACACGATTGAGCAGCATGGATTCAGCCAGGCGGCGCTGCAATTCGAGCTGCATCTGCTGGCTCTGGCTGATATTGCGAAAAATGAAACTGATGTAATGTTTTCCACCAGCGTCAATTTTATTCAGGGTTACTTCCAAGTCCACGATAAGCTTGTCAGGCCGCTGGAATCGCCACTCCAGACGGCTGACCAACCCGGTTTGAATTGAATCGTAGGTTGTGGAAAAGTTTTCAGGGGTCTGGCCGGGCATCAACCCTTGTAGCAGTTCCGGCAATCTTGAAGTCAGGATGGTGTTTTTCTCCAGACCGGAAAGCGCCTCGAATGCCCGGTTGCACTCCACAATGGCCAGTGTGTCCCATTCCACCACAAGAAAGCCATCGGGTGACTGATGGATTAACGCTGAGGCCAGTTGTTGACTGTCAATGGAGTGAGACGCTGTCATGTATTTGCCCGGGGTCATTAATCCACTGGCTTGATAATGTCCGGTGTATCCACCCCAGGTCGATTGACCAGTGTGGAAACCGGATGAGCTTTCATTTCTTCAGCAGGGTACGGCACGAGCAGCGATAGTGGATCCACGCCAGCGCCGGGCTGCATCCATGACCATGCCTGTGTTCCGTCCAGCATGACCGGCATCCGATCATGGATCTGCCCCACCAATTCATTTGCCTTGCATGTAATCAAAGTGCAACTTCTGAGCCAATCGCCCTCCGGAGTCTTCCACGTTTCCCACAAACCTGCAAAAGCAAAGGGCTGTTCATTTTTTCGTTGAAACAGATAAGGAACCGCTTTTTTTCCCTTTTCCGCCGGGCGATGCCATTCAAAAAAGCCATTGGAAAGGATCAAACACCTGCGGGTTTGGAATGCCTTTCGAAACGAAGGTTTTTCTGTCAAGGTCTCTGCCCTGGCATTGATCAAGCGGTTTCCGATGGCAGGGTCTTTCGCCCAGGATGGGATCAAACCCCAGCGCATCCATTCAATCCTTCGCTCTTCAGAAGCCACAACCGCCACCGGCTGGGTGGGCGCGACATTATAGCGGGGTTGCCAGTCGGGTGGCAACTCTCGTATCCCAAACTCCTGCTCAAGTTGTGAAGCTTCCAACGTTAATATAAATCTTCCACACATGGCTTACATCCTCATATTGTTTATTTTAGCATGGCCGAAAAAGAATGTGCATTATAATAACGTCAGTTCGCCAAGCCCCATATTGAGCAAAAGAGGTGTCCATTCATGTCCACTGCCCTGGTTGAGTGCATTCCAAATTTTTCCGAAGCACGCCGTCCCGAGGTTGTTGAACAAATTCTGGATTCAATCCGGGCGGTTGCCGGTGTGTCCCTCCTCGATCACCATTCAGATCTTGACCATAACCGCACGGTGGTTACATTTGTTGGCAGCCCCCAGGCGGTTGAGGAGGCAGCTTATCAATCCATCGCCACTGCGGCAAAGCTAATTGACCTCGACCAGCACAGTGGTGAACATCCCCGCATTGGGGCAACCGACGTGGTCCCTTTCGTTCCCATTTCAGATATTTCCATGCCGGAATGTGTGGAAATTGCCCGCCGTCTGGCAAAAAGGGTTGCAGATACCCTAAATATCCCCACCTATCTGTATGAAGAGGCAGCCACCCGTCCTGACCGGCAAAACCTCGAGAACATTCGCCGCGGCCAGTATGAAGGCTTGAAGGAAGACATCCTGGTAAACCCTGAGCGCAAACCCGATTTTGGTCCCTCTCAACTGGGAACCGCAGGTGCCACCGTGATCGGCGCGCGGCAAGCCTTGATTGCCTTTAACATCTACCTGACCACGGATGACGTCGCCATTGCCCAGAAAGTTGCCCGTGCCATGCGCTTTTCTTCAGGCGGCTTCCGCTTTGTAAAAGCCATGGGCATTATTGTGGAAGGCAGGGCGCAGGTCTCCATGAACCTGACCAATCATCGCCAGACCCCCATCTACCGGGTGGTGGAAGCCGTTCGACGTGAAGCTCAACGTTACGGGGTGGGTATCCATCATTGCGAGCTGGTTGGGCTGGTTCCACAGGAAGCCGTGATCAACTCGGCGGTGTGGTACCTGCAGCTTGATCAGTTTGAAAACGGGCAAATCCTCGAACAAAAATTATTCGAAACATCCCGCGGCGCTGCCCAGGCAACTGAAACCGGTCCAGACTTTCTCGATCTGCTGGCAGGCGGCACGCCCGCGCCAGGCGGTGGGTCTGCCGCAGCGCACACAGCCGCAGCCGGTGCTGCCCTGGTGGCAATGGTTGCCCGCCTGACGATTGGCAAGAAAAAGTATGCCGACGTTCAGGACAAAATGTTCGCGATTATTGAGGAAGTGGAAGCTTTGCGGGCGGATCTCACCGCTGACGTGGATCGCGATGCGGCCGCTTATGAAGCCGTCATGACCGCATTTAAACTCCCCAAGGACACCGAGGAGCAGCAGGCGCTTCGCAGCCAGGCAGTTGAAGCCGCCACACTTTCCGCTGCGCGCGCACCTTTGGCAGTGTGCCACAAGGTGATTCGCGTCATGGAATTGGCGCTCGAAGTGGCCCGTTACGGCAACCTGAACGCCATCTCTGATGGGGCATCTGGCATGGCACTCTCACGGGCTGCTTTGACCGGCAGCGGCTTGAATGTAAAGATCAATCTAAAGAACCTGTACGATCAATCGGCTGCCCTGCCAATGTTGGAAGAACTATCCCAACTGGAAACCCGTGCCGGACAGATTGAAAACGATCTGGCCGAAGTGTTGTCACAGCGCGCCGGGTTGGACTGACCTGCATGATGAGGTGGGTGAAACGTCAATGGGGTGTGTGGCTGGCATGTCTGGTGATCCTTCAATTGATCGCCTGCACGCCACCATCCCCCGGAGCGTCATCCCCCACCTCATTTGTCGCTCCAACCCTGGTTGCGTCCACTCCCACATCAAAACCCATCACCACCCCAACCGTGGAAAACAAGTACATCTTCGTCCCCGGTTATATTCCGCCTGCCCTGATTAAAGAACTGAACCTGCCGGAAGACATCAAAATCACCGATGACCCTTCCATTCCAGCTCTGGCACGTTTGCAGGTTGGAACGGCAAACCAGGTGGCAAGCTGGGTGTACGTGCTGGTTGCGCCATTCGCCACAGTCCCGGATGAAGTGTCTCTGGAAGACTTGAACGCCCGTTGGACAGCCAGCCCCGAAGGTAATTTTCCAGCAGAACGCATCGTAATCAGTTCCGAGTCGCTCGACTTGCTGAGCTGGTTGTGGGGCATTCCCAATCCGCTGTTTGTGGATCAGGAACCCGCAGAGCAGATCCTTGATGAGTGCTGGAAATCCGCTGATGCATGGACCATCCTCCCGTTTGAAGAGCTGCAACCGCAATGGAAGGTGATCGCCATCAATGGGCAAAATCCAATCCGTCCCGGGTTTTCCCCTGCCACCTATCCACTCAATCTCCCGTTCTCACTTGTGAAAACGGATGAAAATGGCTCAGCCGATTTTGTTGCCAGGTTGATGGAAGGGTCTGATTTCGAGACACCCGTCACCAATTACCATCCTGACCGCATGACCAGTCTGGTTTTAACCGGTGTAACCGCCATGGTGCGCGCCACGGGTGCAATGATGGACTTGCAGGGCAACACATATCCCGCCACTGATATTCGTGGTGAACTGCGGGCAGCAGACATCCTTCATATAAATAATGAGATTCCCTTCACTCCACGGTGTCCCCCTGGCTATGACCCCGCGTCCGGGCTGGTTTTCTGCAGCCCGCCTGATTACATTGAACTACTGGAGGATATCGGCACTGACGTGGTTGAGCTGACCGGCGATCACTTTCAGGATTGGGGAACCGAAGCCGTGCTCTATACCCTGGAACTGTACAGGGAACAAGGCTGGCAATACTATGGTGGAGGCGAGGATCTTGAGGATGCCCAAAGGCCGGTCCTGATTGAGCATAACGGCAATCGAATCGCATTGATCGGATGCAACGCAAAAGCACCCGGTTACTCCAGCGCTGCCGAAAACACCCCCGGTGCGTTGCGGTGCGATTTTGATTGGTTGTCAAAAGAAGTAAAAAAGCTTAAAGCCGATGGCTACCTGCCGGTTGTCACCTATCAGCATGAAGAAGTGTGGACTTATAAAGTGGATCCCTTCCTTCAACCGGCATTTCATACCGCAGCAGACGCAGGGGCAGTGATTGTGAGCGGCAGCCAGGCACACCAACCCCAGGGCTTTGAATTTCGCAACGGCAGTCTGTTGCATTACGGGCTTGGCAACCTGTTCTTTGATCAATACTATGAAGGCCTGCCCAACCGTCAGGCTTTCATTGATCGGCATGTGTTCTATGAGGGCCGGCACATCAGCACGGAATTGCTCACCATCATGTTTACCGATTATGCCCATTCCCGTTGGATGACACCTGAGGAACGGGCAGAGCTGTTATCCACCATATTTGCCGTCAGCATCTGGAATGAAAGCGAGGAATAGAGATGGGATTGAAACCTGATCATTGGATCCGCAAGATGGCACGCGAGCATAACATGATCGAACCTTTTGAAGAGAATCAGGTAAGGCAGGGTGTCATATCTTACGGTGTTTCTTCATATGGTTATGACATCAGGGTGGCAAACGAGTTTAAGATCTTCACCAATGTATTTTCCGCGGTTGTTGACCCAAAGCAATTTGATCCCCGCTCCATGATTGATTTCACCGGCGACGTGTGCGTCATTCCACCCAATTCATTTGCCCTGGCTCGCACGGTGGAGTATTTTCGCATCCCCCGAAAAGTCCTGACCGTTTGTCTCGGTAAATCCACTTATGCCCGTTGCGGCATCATCGTCAATGTCACTCCATTTGAACCTGAATGGGAAGGCTTTGTCACTCTCGAAATCTCCAACACCACCCCATTACCAGCCCGCATTTACGCCCATGAGGGTATCGCCCAGGTGTTGTTCTTTGAAGCTGATGAGGAATGTGAGACTTCTTATGCTGACAAGAAGGGCAAATACCAGAACCAGCAATCGATTGTGTTGCCAAAGCTTTAGTCAAACAGCCGCTTGTATTCGGTCGGTGATGTCGAATACTTCCTGCCGCCAGGCAGCAAAAATACGGCTGCCGGTTCGCCATAACGCCAGCCCCTCCAGATGATCCACCCAGTTTGAGGGGTCAAGCGGATAATTAATCAAATAACCCAGCAGCACCCCCATGACGGTATCATGGGTCACAAGAATATCCAACCCGCGGGAACGCTGGTTGGATTTTAATACCAGCGCAGCCAACTCCCAGACTTCAGGGGGAATGGATGGTTTGCGTTGCTGCCCCGGCAACACCAACCAGGCGCGTTCCGTATATTGATGATCAAGCCTCCGGTCAATCTCCACACTGCACATCCAGCGCGATCCGCGCACAATGGCCGACGCTGTGTCCATGCACCGGCGTGCAGGGCTGGAGATCACCCTGCCGGGTGAAAAGTACCTGGAGAGCAAACCACCCATATCTTCGGCTGCCAGAATACCCTCAATCGTCAGACCGGTGGTAAAGTTCCGCTGTGGTGATGGAATGGGTTTTCTCACTGAATGGCGCAAAACGAGCGATACTGACTGCTCGTTGGGAACCAACGTGAGGGTTTGGAGCGTGGATAAATAAACGTCCATGAAAACCGTTCTCTGGTGGGTGTACGTGCGGCTGTAATAATGATACCCATTTGGTTTCTGGGCGCAAGTAATATCCACCCACTGCGCACCCTCCACGTGATTCCACCACCCAATTCAGGGTAAAATATGCCCTGAGGGGATATGAGAGGTTGGAATGAATTGGTTTCGAAATAGAATCCGCAACGGGAGATATATACGAACAGCGGTTCGCCGGCAACATGCCGAGGGGTACCTGCTGCTCACCCTGTTTTCTTTTGCCACATCAGTATCGCTCACCCGGTTGTTTCTGGAATTGACCGGTTATCCTCAACTGGGAAACAGCGAACTGCACATCGCACACGTGTTGTGGGGAGGGCTGTTTCTTTTCATTGCATCCATCCTGCCGTTGTTGATCGCCAATCGCTGGGTGTTTTCAGTGACAGCCGTCCTGGCGGGGATTGGGGTGGGTCTGTTTATTGATGAAGTGGGCAAGTTCATCACCCAGACCAATGATTATTTCTATCCTTCAGCCGCACCCATCATTTATTCATTTTTCCTGCTCACAGTGTTGCTGTACATAGTTATCCGCAGGCAAAAATCAATAACCGATCGTTCTGACCTGTACTGCATTTTGCAGGACATGGAAGAAGTGGTTGATCGCGATTTATCAGAACGGGAATATCTGGCAGTGGAAAAACGATTGCGCCGGGTGATCGACACCACAAACGAGCCGGATACCCGTCAGTTGGCTGCCATCCTGCTCAACTATCTGGAGGAGGGCCATGTGGCGCTTGTCCACGAACGACCCGGATGGCTTTCGCGGGTAAAAACATGGTATTTGCATTTTGAGAGTACCTGGCTGACACGCAACCGGTTCCGTGCTGTGTTATCAGGTGGGTTGCTTGCGGTGAGCGCATGGAATGTCATGTACCCCATTACAGTGCTTGGGAAGATTCGTTCAACCACCGCGTTGCAGTCATTGCTTACCGATCTTGTCACCGACCGTTTGGTGCGCAACCCCACCGGTATCACCTGGTTTGGGGCGCGTGTGGGTCTGGAGGGGTCCATCGGTCTGTTATTGCTTGTCTCGGCGTTATTGCTCATGAGCAGGCTGGATCGTAGAGCCATCTCAATTGCTTACATTGCTCTCCTGTTTTCACTTGTTTTGGTGAATATTTTGGTTTTTTATTTCGACCAGTTTTCCACAATCAACCAGGCTGTCGTCCAGTTCGTTCTCTTCATGGCAGTCCTGCGTTACCGGGTGAGATATCTGGATGACGCAAACAGTGTGTAATCCGGGATTGATGGCTATGCGCACTCGCCGCCCATTGCTTATTCTCCTGCCCCAATGATATCCACGTCCCCACTCCCATTTGTTCGCTGCTCCAATCGAAATACGTTGCCAATTGGCTGAAAACCAAAATCCTGGTTCAACTCTCGATCAAAACCCACCATGTACACCGGATTGGAGGAGATCATGGATTGGATGTCAGCCAGTTCATCCAGGCGAACTTGTTCAAGCGCCTGTTCCACAGGCATATCAGCTTTCCAGTATTCATAGTATCGTGCAACCGAATGGCGCGAGCGGTTGTATATTTGAATATCCGGTCGCTGCCCTTCCACCACCTGCAGATATTCAAGCACCACTGCCGGCGACCAATCGGCAAGTACCACGGCATCCTGTGGAAAATATTCCATACTCAAGCGGGCATACTGTTCCGGTCCGCTGGCGTGAGAGAAATCGCTCCACTGCCAGTTAAACGCCAACCCAAAAAGCACCAGCAAAACAATCATCAACCGGTAAACGATCAGGATCGAGTTGCGGGATGGAAAACCGCGTACATACATCGCCATTCGCAACCGGATCCAATCCACACCGGCAACAATGAAGATCGCCCAAACCAAAAACGCTGGTAAAAACATGGTGTCCTTATCCAGCACCCGGTAATTGATATAGAAAATCATGTTGAGCAAAAATATGGTCAATAGGGCAAGCGCCCATCGCGCCTTACGACGCCAGAGGTGATAAATCCCTGCCAGACCGAGCACCAGCCCGATCCCCAGGAAATTCCGGGATAACAGACCCATTGCCTGCAGGATCTGTCCCGGTATATCAGAAAGATCATAACCGAACGCGTAAAAGCGGTAAGCCTGCCCGGACATCATCCACCAGACACCCTTGAGAGTGGAGACATCCACCTGATAATACTGACTGACGTAGTTTATTGCAGGCTCGGCGGCATCCCGGATGGGAAAATACCCGTACAGCAACAATCCCATCAATGCCAGTACACCGGCACCCGTCAATGTCAGCCAAACGCGACCCGAAAGACGCGGGCTGAATATCACCCAGATTGCTGCGCCAGGGATCATGAACAACACCGTGGTGTGATTGGCCATGCCCAACCCAAAGGTCAAGCCCGCCAGCAGCAAATAAGCGCCCTCACCGGTACGATCCCACTGCAATAGGAACAGGAGAAACGCCATCATAATCAGAGTGTGCAGCGTGTACACTTCGGCGACCACTGCCATTTGCCAGAAGGAAAGCGAAAACGCAAAGAAAAGCGACCCGAGAAAAGCCACCCACTTTCGAATCCCCAGACGCATGAGAAATGAGAACAGGCAAAAGACTGTCAGCGCAGCAAAAAAGGCAGACATGATGTTCAACCGGAACGCAACATTCCCGATGGGCAAACGGGTGAAAAGGTTGCCGATCAACAAGTACAGGGGATAGCCCGGGGGGTGAATAATGGAAAGCGTATAAGCACCGGTAGCCAGCTCTGCGCTGTCATAGCCGTATACACCCGGCGCCAGGGTCATGCCATAAATCATGGCTGCCAGTATTGAAGCTGCGATTCCCCACCCGTGCCGCTTGACAAAGATATTCATGTTGTTCAGGGTTGGTAAATTGCTTCCCCTCCGGTGATGGGTAACTGTTCACCGCGCACTGCCAGCGCAAACACGCTGAGGTGATTGATCTGCCCACACAGTTCATGCGAGTGTTCCAGCGCTTTCATCTTCAATGGTCTCCACTCATTGGGCGTCATCTGTGTATTGAAAACCTGTATTTGAAAATCACGGGGGCGAGCCAGGTAACGCTGCCATTCTTCATCGGTCAGAAAAAAGCACAACTCCACCGGAGTACTGGAGTAAGCGCCTGGAACAAGATTGCCATCCCTGTTAATGTACTCAATGTTCACCACCTGGCTGCGCTGCCACTCGGTGTCTGCAACGGCAGGCAGAAACAGATCAGGCGGTTGAACCAGCATTTGCAACTGCCCTCCCACGCCAAACACACAACATGGAATATACAAACGAGCGTTGGTATGATCAAGCGCCAGAATTGCCCCCTGATCAGATTGAATGGTAACCGAGCCTTGAACGACCTCCATGGCATTGCGATCCATGCTCGTCACCGGTTCTGACATCCCCTGCCAGATCACCAAGATGGAAAGCAAGATCGCCAGGAGAATCGTCAGGCCAATCACCCACGGAAACAATCGGCTGCGCTGAACTGGAAAGGGTTGTTCCATTTTTTTTTCCCGTTAATAAAAAGAAACCGGTAATGGACCGGTTTCGCCTTCGCTCCCCCGCAACCTGCCCCACTGTAACAGGGTCAAGCGACCAATATGGGTCACGGGATCGTAGCGTCCAAGTGATGAAGAAGGGCTAACGCCAATCTTCTTAATAATATTGCTGTCATCATTATAAAAAATCGCCAATGCATTGTCAACATTGGCGATAAATATAATCAATCTATATCGTCATTAATCGTTAAAGTACAGCTCCTCAACCTCCCACCTGCCCCCACCCAGATAATCAACCTGGCAGCGGAAACCGGTGCGGATCAACTGCCCACCGCCGGTTGGTTTGTCTATGTAAGAATCCACCCTGAAACGGGTTTCACCCAGTTGCTCAATATCATCCAGATTCATATCTGGGATGCGCAATTCAGGCGCATTCCGATACTCCGCCCGGATCAATTTCTCGCAATGTTTCCATGCGTCCTGTTTATCCACATTCCCCGGGGCGGCTCCACCCGGCAGAAAATACTGGATGAAAAAATATATGGCGAGTAACAGTACGACGAAGATCCCCAGGCAACCGATGATGGACCATGTGTTATTTCGTGCGCGCGCCGGGGGCAGGTCATCGATCACAGAAGATGAGGCTGGCCGGGCAACCTCTAGTCGTTCTTCATCAGGCACGGCTGGCCTATTTGCCGGGGTAACACCGGCAGGGTTTCGGTCGTTATATACCCGGCGCACATCCGACATGACCTGTCTGGGGCGTTCGGTTCGGGGAGGCTCTGGTTTGTCCAGCCTTTCGCCGCAATACCGGCATTTGATGGCTTCATCCTGTATCCATTCAGCACAATAAGGGCAACGTTTCATTTCCGTCCCTCTTTTCGATTGTCATTATTCTTGAATAGGTTAATTTTATTGAAAATGTTTCTCAATGCAAACCAAATCGAATGCATTCCATCTGGTTGGAAAAGGCCACGCATTGGATAATGCAACTATACAGATAACGGAAAACGAGATCAAGGATCAGAAAGATCCATCCTGGCGAATCTTCCCCATGATCGTTATTTGATCTGGCTCGTTGGTTATCAAAACCGCAGCCGGAGAATTCCGGCTGCGGTTTTGATTGTCACTTCATCAGCGATGTATCACCCGCGCGAGAAAATCTTTGATGACCGCCTGTACTTCAGCGGTATGTCCCAGCATCATGTGCCCGCCGTCTTCGATCACCGCGATCTCCGCCCCGCTGATGCTCTCACCCATGGATTTTGCGCGTTCATGCAGCGTCATGGGATCATCTTTGGCGGTGATCACCAGCACCGGAACAGTCAGTTGATCCACAGGCATCTGGTTGATGTAAGGGTTGCCAACATAGGTGTCGAACACCATGCCATTCACCCTGCGACTGGACGGCAGCACACCAATCAGTGTGCCGTCCACAATGGCCTGGTATTCCTCGTCAAGTACGAAATCCTTTGGCACGCCCACCAGCGATTGGAATTGCTTGCCTGCCACATTGATCAACGACCACCAGACAAAGTCGCTGCTCAACATGCCCCGGAAAGCGGCCTGCGGCGGCGGCAACAAACCCACCTCACCCGGCGAGTTTGGTGAGTGAAGGATCAAGGCTGTCACCCGTTCCGGGTGCGCCAGCGCCAGTTGTACCGACGAGGTGACACCGGCTGAGGATGTAAAAACCACCGCCTGTTCAATGCCCAAAGCATCCAGCAGGCAAGCGTGCGCATCTGCCTGCATTTCCACCGTGGCATTTTCTGGAATGGGGGTTCCCAGATAGCCAAAGCGTGAAGGAACAATCAACTGATACGCCGGATCGATATAATTTGCCAGATCCAGACCCTGATCAATGCCGCCGGCATTGCCGTGCACCACCAATACAGGATGGCCGTCTTCCGGTCCGCGCCGGACATATTCGATCTCCCCACACGGCGTCTCCACCACCTGGCTGTCCAGCTTTGCCAGTTTTTGTTCAATGCTTTGCATGACTTTTTTATAACGACCAAACATGACCACTCCCAGGACAAGCAGAATCAGTACAACACCCCCCGCAATCGCCCAGCCCATTCTCATTATTTTCACGTTGTTTTCTCCGATGCTGATGAAAAGAATAGTGGAAAACCGGTTTATTGTATAACTTTCCAATAATGATCAACACCCAGTCCGAACAAAAGTGTGGGGGACATTTGTCATATCTTTCTGACCGGTCTCTCTGTAGTGACCCACCTGCCAGCAATAATCCTCAGATCTTTTGCTTATCCCATCGTTGCTGATTTTCCGGAGTCTCTTCTTGTCACCTTTATTTGATTGACCTAAACCGCGCTTGGACGTATGATCACTTCATCCATACCAGAACCAGGCTGCCCTTCTTGTCAGCCTGTAACAAAAATGAACCATCCCAGGAGGGAAAATGGCATTCACCAAGTTATCAGAAACCGAAGTATCCCAACGCGTCGAAGCGCTGCTCAGCCGCCTGAGCCTGGCTGAGAAGGTCGGACAGCTCACCCAGATCGGCGGGGCTGATTTCATCCCCGGTCCCAAACCCGAGGAGATCATCCGCAGCGGCGGGGCTGGCTCGGTGCTGTGGCTGAACGACACCAAACGTTTCAATGAGCTGCAAAAGGTGGCCGTCGAGGAAAGCCCGTCCGGCATTCCGCTGCTGTTCGCGCTGGACGTGATCCACGGCTACCGCACCATCTTCCCCGTGCCGCTTGCCATGGCTTC
>DAOUGC010000045.1:0-2730 GCA_034429695.1 Levilinea sp. | reverse complement strand
TGACCGGACAACGCGCATCCTCCCGCCGCGCCCCTGCATTCAGGGGGAATCCATCATTCGTTCATTCGTGTCCAATTCGTTGACGGTCTAGCGCCGCGCCAACTTGTTGGCGACCCGCCCTACGGTTTCCTCCCACTTCCCACGTCCTGCCACCTACTTCTCAACACACCTCATCCGGGCGCACCTCTTTACCACTTGCCGCCGATTGCAACGCAGCCAGGGTGAACTGCAGCACGGCTTTGCCGGTGGGTCCGTCCAGCCGCGGCTGCCCGCCGCTCTTGAGCTTCTCGATGAAATCAATCGTCGTGGCGGCAAAACTGTCGTGCCATTCCACGCCCTCCACCGGAATTTCGGTGGTTTTCCCATCCCTGAACATCATCAGCGCAGGCAAATCCACCGTCTTGGTGGTGTAGCGGTTGATGAACAGGATGCCCTTCTCACCGATCACCTCAATGCGGTCATCGTCGGCGTAATACTCAGAGTGGATCCTCATGCCGGGGGTGTGCTCGATGTCCAGTTGCCCGTAGCAGCGCGAAGCCTTGAACTGGAACATGATCATCGCCGGTGCGTCAATTGCCACCAGCCCACCAGCTTCCTTCACCGGGGTGTGGTCGATCCACGCGTACACCTTCTCCACCGGTCCCCCCAGGTAATATCCCAGCGAGAACAGGTGATAGCCGTGGTCAAACACCAGCGGTCCCCCGCCGCACTGCTTCTCATTGAAACGCCACAACCAGGCCGAAAGCGGAACCTGCCACGAGGTGTCGGCTGTGCCGCTGTTGACGTGCATGCGAATCGCCCAGATCCCGCCGATCTCGCCCGCATCGATCATGGCTTTGGCCTGCATTGCCGGAGCGTAATAGACGAAGGTCTCATATACGCGCAGCACCACCCCGGCTTTGTCTGCCGCAGCGATCATCAGATCGGCCTCGGCAGCCGAGAGCGCCATGGGCTTTTGCACCGAGATGTGCTTGCCAGCCTGCGCCGCCTGCACGGTCATTTCACAGTGCAGGTGATGCGGGGTGAGCAGTTCCACCACGTCGATGTCCCTGTCCTCCAGCACCTGGGTATAGTTGGTGTAGATCTTCTCAGCGCCCCATGCTTTGGCTTTTTTGCGCGCCGCGGCGCGGTTGGTGTCGCACACCGCCACGATGCGCGCATCCTCCCGCCCTCTGTAGCCCACCTGGTGCAGGTCAGAAATGCGTCCGCAACCAACAATCGCGACTCGAATGGGATGGTTCATGCAATTCCTCCAACGCTGGGTACGGGTTTATCATCCACGGCAGGCTCAACACCGACGCCTGCAGCGGCGGCGGCTTTTTCCATTTCATCCAGCCGGGCGCGCACGGCGGCGTGCGCCTTGCGCGTGATCGGATATTTGAACAGCAGCGGCAGCGCAGCCAGAATGCAGGCCGCCGGAACCAGACCGAAGAACAGGCGGATGCCCAGCAGCGCCTGGGGGGTCTGCTCGACGTTGGGCACGTACCCAAACGCGGTCAGGATCCAGCCCACTGCAGCCAGCGCAAGCGCCTCTGAGATCTTTGTCGCCAGGCCCCACACCCCGTAATACATGCCGCTGCGCAACTGACCGGTCTGCGCGCGGTCGTAATCGCCCACGTCGGCCACCATCGCCCATGGGAAGATCCACTGCGCCGAAAAGCCAAACCCCGCCAGTACCGAGATCACATAGATCAGGGGCGTGGATGAGTGCGGCAGGAAAAAGGTCAGCATGACTGCCAGCGCACCGATTAACATGCCCAGCCCGTAGGCGGGTCCCTTGTCCATCTTGCGGCTCACCCACTGCCAGAACGGCAGCGCAGCAGTGACGCACACCAGCATCAGCCCCATCACCAGCGAGATTTCGGCGCGCATCAGGAGCTGGTACTCCACGTAGTAGGCCATCAGGATTTTAATGAAGGCAAAAGAGATGTTGACGATGAAATACGTGCTGCACAACCACACAAATGGCTTGTTGCGCAGCGCCACTCCCAGCGACTTGAATGGCGAGGCTTCAGGCGGGGCGGTCTCAACGCACTTGCGCTCGCGAAAGCCCGCCGCCGAGATCAGCAGCGCACCACCGGCCACCACGCCGTAGATGATGCCGACAAAGGCCCAGCCGGTGCTCTGCAGTGCAAACAGCCCCACAATCGCCGGGGTGAGCGCAGCGCCGATCAGATAAGCCGGGACAGCCATCGCCATGCGGTAAGTGGTCAGGCTGGAACGCTCATCATAATCATCGGTGAGTTCCGAGGTCAGGGCATAATACGGCACATTGGTCAGCGTCCACAGCGTATCGAACAGGATGAAGGTCAGCGCGATCCAGATGAACGCCAGCACCTTGTCGGTGGTGGGCACAAACCACAGCAGGGCAATCGCAATCGCCAGCGGGATGGCGCCGAACAGCATGAAAACCCTGCGCTTGCCGAAGCGCGATTTTGTGCGGTCGGTGAACCAGCCAAAGATGGGGTCGTTGACCGCGTCCCAGATCTTGCCGATCAACAGCGCATTGCCCGCCAGGGCTGGCAGGATCAGAGCGCCGTCGGTGTAGAACTTCATCAGGAAGAACTGGACAGCCGAGTTGACCACGGCATTGCCAAAATCGCCGATGCCGTAAAAGACCTTGGTACGGGTGCGCAACTTGCCGGATGCATCCGCCATGGGACCCTCCTGTGAAACAGCCACTTCAATTGAATTTTGGTTTCAAAACAGCCGCGAGGCCGGGGTCATTGT
>DAOUGC010000044.1:0-38497 GCA_034429695.1 Levilinea sp. | reverse complement strand
TAGCCCCGGCCTGTGGGATAAGCCTCCACAAACAGGTCATTGCGTTTGAGGATCAAACCCTCAAATGGCATGTCATCCCGGTTGAACAGCGCATCGATCAACACACCGCCGCTGTGCTGGCGGATGACCCTGCCTGAATATTGAAAAACCACCTGTCCGCTCAGGTTTTGCTTGTAAACTGTGATCTCGTTCACATTTCCCCCGGCTGGCAAAAACAGGTCACTGCTTCCGGCGCAATCTTCAACGTCACCGGCTGGCCCACTTCAACCCGCTCAGGCAGTATGAATGCCATGCTCTGGCTGCCTTCGGGCTGCAAACGGGTGAAAAATCCATCCGGGCGGTAGACCACATCCTGCACCATGCCCTGCACAACATTCAGTCCATCCGCCTGGTTCACCACGGCTCCGTAAGGCCGCAACAACACTTGAACTTCATCCCCCTGGTTGGGCTTTCCGCTGCCGTCCAGACGCGGGGCAAATGTTCCAAGCGGGGTGGACACAAGCAGGGGGTCAATGCCGCTTACCTTTCCAGACAGCAAATTATTTAATCCAAAAAAGGACGCACTCCATGCCGAGACCGGATGAGCATATACTTCATCAGGAGGACCCTGCTGTTCCACCTGTCCATCGTGCAGCAGGATCAGGCGGTCGGCAATGGTAAAGGCTTCCTCCTGGTCGTGGGTGACATAAATTGCCGGAACGCCGCTGGTGTTCAACACCTCGCGCAGTTCTTCGATCAGATCCTCCCGCAACCGCCGATCCAGCGCCCCAAGCGGTTCATCCAGCATCAACAGGCGCGGGCGGGGAGCAAGCGCGCGTGCCAGCGCCACCCTCTGCTGTTCGCCGCCCGACAGATCCGTCACCCGCCGCCGGGCAAAACGCTGCATATGCACCTGTTCCAGCGCGGCTGCCACCCTCTCGCGGATCTCAGTTGCAGCCACCCCCTGCATGCGCAGCCCAAAAGCCACGTTCTCCTCAACACTGCGATGCGGAAACAGGGCATAATCTTGAAACATCAACCCAAAATGCCGCTGATGCACGGGTGTACCGGTAACATCGTGCCCATCCCACAGCACCCTGCCAGCCTCGGCATCCTCCAGGCCAGCAATGATGCGCAGCAGGGTGCTCTTGCCGCCGCCGGATGGTCCCAGCAGGCACACGGTTTCACCTGCTCCAACAGAAAAGGATACGCCCCGTAAAAGCGGACGGGCTTCGTAGGTCTTGAACAAATCGATTACTTCCAGCACAGGCATCCCCTCCCCACGCGCAGCTTCACGCCTGATCGGCAGTATTGGCGCGCTCCATGATGAATATCCCCAGCCCGCACACCAGCATGAGCAGCGTTGACATGGCCATGGCCTGGCCATAGTTCAAGCCGCCCGGCTGCCCCAAAAAACGGAAGATCGCCACGGGCATGGTGGGATATTCCGGTCTCGTCAGAAACGATGTTGCGCCAAACTCACCCAAGGAAATGGTGAAAGCAAACACGGCGCTCACCAGCGTGGCGCGCGCCAGGATGGGCAGATCCACGTGCAACCACACGCGCAGCGGTGACGCCCCCAGCACCCTGGCCGACTCCCGCAAACGTTCAGGGATGGAGCGAATGGCGGGCAACAGGGTGCGCACCACAAACGGCAGCGCCACCAGGCTGTGCGCCAGCGGAACCAGCAACGGAAAAGAACGTACATCCAACGGTGGACGGTTGAATACAACAATAAAACCCAGCCCAAGCGTCACTGCTGACGTACCCAGCGGCAGCATTAATAACGGGTCCATCAGCCGGTTGACAACCGACCTGCCCGACAAGGCGTATGCTGCCAGAAAACCCAGCACCAGCGAGATGCCCACGGTTGTACCGGCGTAAATCAACGAGTTGCGGATGGCTCCAATGGGCGGCACGTAAAATAATGATTCGCGCCGATTGATGAATAACTCAGAGTAATATGCCGTTGTCAGGCCGCTTTCCGTTCCTCCCCGCTCCCCGCGGTTTGCCTCCACGCGCGCCACCGAACGGTATACCATGGAGAGCATGGGCGCCACCAGCAGCGCCAGCAGGGTGATCACCACCAGCACAATCAGTGCCCATTCAGCCCAGGTGCGCGCTTTGCGCACGCCTTCGCCTTTCAAGCGTGGCATTAACGGCACTTCCCCGGTGCGGCGCGAGATCAGGCTGTACAGGATGGTGATGATCAGGGTGAAACCCAACTGAATGGCAGATAGCAGCCCTGCCAGCGGCAGGTTGAGCAAGCTGAGCGCCTGACGGTAGATCTCCACTTCGAGCGTGGCATGGCGTGGGCCCCCCAGCAGCAAAATCACCCCGAAGCTGGTGAAATCAAACAGAAAAACCAGCAGCGCCGAGGAAACAATGGCGGGCAATAACAAAGGCAGGGTCACTTCCAGCATGGCGCGCAAGCGCGACGCACCCAGCACACGCGCAGCGCCCTCCAGGCGGGTGTCCAGTTGCGACCACGCCCCACCCACAACGCGCAGCACCACGGTGGTGTTGTAAAACACATGCGCCAGCAGGATCGCCCCCAGTGTATTGAGCACTTCAACCGGCGCAGTGGATAGATCAAAGATGCCCATCAACGCCAGGTTGAGCACACCCCGCGGACCCAGCAGGGCATTAAACCCGGCCGCCACCACCACCGTCGGCAGGATGAACGGCAGGGTGCTCAACACCCGCAACAGATTTTTGCCCGGAAATTCAAACCGGGCGAACACGTAGGCAGCGGGCAGCCCCACCAGCAGGGTCAGCAGGGTGGACAGCGCCGCTTGAAACAGTGTGAAACCAAGCGGGCGCCACACGCGGCTCAACGTGGCAGGGTCGAAACCTTCAGCCAGGGCTGCCTGAACCGCCAGGCGAAAAATGGCAAATAATGGCTGGAAGAAAAACACACCCAGAAAGAGCAGGGGCAGCAGCCAGAAAAGCAGCGTCACTGCATCGCGGCGCATGTTCTTCCGCCCAGCCATCGTTAGCACGGTCACCGCAGCACCACCTCATCCCAGGCGTTGATCCATGTCTCGCGCTGGTCGGCGATCAGGCCCATATCCAACCGGGCGGGTTGTTCCGGCTGCTGAATGGAATCAACAAACACGTCCGGCAATTGCGCCTGTTCATTCACAGGGAAGACAAACATCTGCAGGGGCAGATCCTCCTGGAAAGGTACGGACAGCATGGTGTCCAGAAATTTTTGAGCCAGATCAAGCTGTTGGGTTCCCTTGAGAATCCCGGCAAATTCCACCTGCCGGAAGCATGTGTTGGGGCCAACAATCGAAGCAGTGGGCGGCTCATCCAGCGGTTGCTCGGCAAAAACCACCTCGGCTGCCGGGCTGCTCCCGTAGGAAACCACCATGGGCTGTGCCCCCCTGCCCGAACTGCCGCTGAAATTGGTGTAGTAAGCCGTTTCCCAGTCGTTGACCACCTGAACATCGTTATCACGCAGGCGTTGCCAGTAATCCAGATAGCCCTCCTCGCCGTACTCGGCGATGGTCGCCATCAGGAAAGCCAGTCCGGGGGACGAAGTGGCGGGGTTTTCCACCACCAGCAAGCCTTTATACTCGGGCAGGGTCAAATCCTCAAGGGTGGCAGGCACAGCCAGGCCCTGTTCGGCAAACCAGGCTTTGTCGTAGTTAATACACACGTCACCGTAGTTCACCGGCAGCGCACGGTTGCCCGCATCCAGCTTGAACTCTTCGGGGATGTTCGCCAGCTCCGGCGAGGCATATTCCTCAAAAATGTCAGCCTCCAGTGCGCGGGATAGGAAGGTATTGTCCACCCCGTACAAAACATCAGCCAGGGGGGCATCCTTTGAAAGAATGGCGCGGTTCAACGCCGAACCGGCATCGCCGCTCTCCAAAAATTGCACCTTCACTCCATTTTCTTCCTCAAAGGCACGGATGACTTCCTCGGATATGGCGAATGAGTCATGCGTCATCACCGTCAGCGTGGGTGTTTCCCCTTCCGCCGGGGTCTCATCAACCGGGGTCTGTCCGCAGGCCGTCAAAAGCAGCGCTGCGATCATCACGACCAACCATGCAAATTGAAACTTCTTCATGCCGTCTCCTTCCGCCTCACAGGCGAATGTGAATACAGATTAGAATGCCGCCGTCAATCGTCACAGTTGCACGTACGCCTTCCATGACATTGCTGATACCCCGCGTATGATGGGCAAACAGGGTTTCTTTAATCAACGGGTATTGCAGCCCGGATGTCAACACCCCCTCCACAGCCGGTGTCAACGGCAGCAGTGAAACCAGATCGCCGGCAGCCCCGGAAATTTCACCCCTCTCGCGGATCAGAAAGATCTCTTCGTCACCGCTTTCCAGCCGGATATCCACCGCAGCCAGGTGCGGTGCAGCCAGCAGATACAGGTTGCCCAGGGTGTGATCCAAACGACCGCCCGTGGCCGCCACGATGCGCACCCGCCGCCTGCCATTACGCAACGCCAGTTCAAGCGCCAGTTCCAGATCGGTTTCATTTTTATGAACGGGATGGCGGCGGACATCCACACCAGCGGCCTGCATGGCTTGCAGGCTGGTGGGGTCAACCGAGTCCAGATCACCGATGAGAATATGGGGTTTCAAGCCAAGCGCCAACAGGTGCGCCAGACCGCCGTCGGCTGCCACCAGCAGATCTCCTGGTTGGATCATCAGGCCGAGCAGAGTCGGTTTTTTCAGTTCACCGTTGGCAAAAATCCATGCGGTGTCACCTGACATTCAAAAACCCTCCTTGCCGGAGGGTTCATTGAATCATCAATCCACTGTCCCTCCGCCGGTATGATCCGGATCAGGTAATGCGGGTCGAAAACCGCCGCGGCGGTTCTCCTCTCAGCCCGAAGGCTCCCCGTTGAATTTTATGACCAAAGTATAGGTGATCTGATGGGGTTTGTCAAATAAGGGCAGAGGGCAGAAATCAGAGGTCAGAGGTCAGAGGTCGGAGGTCGGCCAAACCATATGGTGGGGCGGGAGAACGCAAACCACACCGCACAAGGTATTTTAAGAGTTCGATTTTGAACCCACCGTTATTCGATTAACCTGCACATTCATCCCAGCGGAAATCGGCGGCTTGGAAATACACCAAGCCGCCCTGCAAAACGCCGTGGTCGGTGTCCACCAGAAAAAGTAGGGCGGGATGGCGCTGTTCATCTGTTCCAACTAATTAGTCCAAGTTGAAAAAGGTAGGGTGGGCTGGCGTTCTTCCAGCCCACCGCTTTTCACCAATCAATGTGGATAATGTTATTTACCGCACACAATCGGTGGGCTGAGAAAGCATCAGCCCACCCTACCACTCAATTGTGGATGCCAGGATTATTGGGGAAAGGTCGGGTTGGGAGAGCCAACCCGGCCTAAGCATAAAGGCATGATGTTGGGCAGGGTGGAAATAAAAAGTCGGGTTCGGCAAATGCCAACCCGACCTGTGCATTAATGCATACTGTGCTATTCGTAGCGCAGGGCTTCCACGGGTTCCAGGTTGGCTGCGCGGTTTGCCGGATAGATGCCGAAAAACAGACCCACAGCGGTGGAAAACAGGGTCGCCATGAGGATGGCGTTCCATCCGACGATGGGGGTGAATGGGGTGTCGTTGGCGGCTGCGATTTGCCCCACGATGAAGGCGATCAGCCAGCCAAACCCGATGCCGATCAAACCGCCGAACAGGCTGAGCAGCGACGATTCGGTCAGGAACTGGATCAATATGTCCCTCCTGCGCGCGCCGATGGCTTTACGCAGGCCAATCTCACGGGTGCGTTCGGTGACCGAGACGAGCATGATGTTCATGATGCCGATGCCGCCCACCAGCAGGCTGATGGCGGCAATGCCACCCAGGAAGATGGTGAACACACCCGTGATGGTGGCGGCGGTCTCCACAAAGTCTTCCTGGGTAAAGACGGTGAAATCATCCGCGCCGAGCATGGTGCGGTGGCGGGTGCGCAGGATCTCGGATACTTCCTCGCTGGCCGTTTGAACTGCTTCTGGCGAAACAGCCTGAACAAAGATTACGTCCACTTCATTTCGGTCGCGGCGGATTAAGCGCGCCTGAGCCGTGCTGAACGGAACCAGTACCACGTCATCCTGACTGCCAAATGAGCCGCCGCCCTTTGATTCCAACACGCCGATGATGCGGAAGGGCTGGCCGTTGATGCGGATGGTTTCCTCCACCAGACCTTCCCGGCGGTCAAACAGGCGATCAGCCACGTCGGGGCCAATCAAAACCACCGAAGCCTGCCCCAGCATGTGTTCCTCGTTGATGAATTCGCCTTCGATCAAGCCATAATTGCGCACGGATTGATAATCAGGCGTTATGCCATTGATCTGGGTTGTGGTGTTTTCGCCGCCGTAAGAGATCTGCCCGCCGCCCTGAATGACCGGCGCAACACCGGCCACCGATGGAGCCAGAAATTGATCGGTCATGGCATCCACATCGCCCAGGGTCAGCGGTTTTTCATTGCGGACTTCCTCTTCGAAGTTGCCCTCAAACACGAACAGCAAATTGGAACCGATGCCGCTGATCGAGCCTGTGATGGTGGCCTGGGCGCCTTCACCCACCGCCAACATGGCGATCACTGCAGCCACACCGATCACAATGCCGAGGATGGTCAGACCGGAACGTAGTTTGTTGGCGCTCAGGCTTTCCAGCGCTTCCAGAATTGATTGTCCCAGGTTCATGCATCCTCCACCAGCAAACCATCCCTCAGGCGCAGAATACGGTTGGTCTGTGCTGCCACGCCGGGGTCATGAGTAACAATGATCACGGTTGTACCCCGTTCGCGATTGAGGGACAGGATTAATTCCATGATTTCCTTGCCCGATTTTGAATCCAGATTTCCGGTGGGTTCATCCGCCATCAAAATGGCAGGGTCATTCACCAGCGCCCTGGCAATGGCGACGCGTTGCTGCTGACCGCCAGATAGTTCAGTGGGGCGGTGTTTTACCCGCTCTCCCAGCCCGACTGATTCAAGTGCACGGCGGGCGGCTTCCACGCGGTTGCGCCCGGCGCCTGCGTAGCGCATGGGCAGTTCAACATTGGCAAGCGCGGTTTGTCGTGGCAACAGATTGAAACTCTGAAAAACAAAACCGACCTTGCGGTTGCGAACCCCGGCAAGCTGGTCGTCGTTCATCTGCGATACACGCTCTCCGTCGAGCAGATATTCTCCCGAGGTCGGACGGTCCAAACAGCCGAGGATGTTCATCAGAGTGGATTTTCCCGAACCGCTTGGGCCCATGATGCTCAGGATTTCGCCGCGTTCAATCGTAAACGAAACGCCAGCCAACGCCGGGACTTCGACTTCGCCCATGTGGTAAATTTTCTTTAGTTCTTCGGCCTCAATCACCCAATCTGGCATATTATCTCCCAAACATGGGGCCGCCCTGCAGATTGGAAGGCGGATTGAGGATCACCAGGTCGCCTTCACTGACGTTGCCTGAAACCACTTCGCTGACCGTCTCAGAAGTGTTGCCGATCTCAATCGGTTCCATAACGGGCATTCCATCCCGCAGGATGTAAACGACACGTTCACCCTCGCGCAGGCGTACAGCGCGGTTGGGAACCAGCAAAACATCTTCTTGCTGATTCACCACCACGGTGACAGCGGCGGTCATGCCGGGCAGCACGCGTTCATCGGCGTCCTGTAATTCAATGGTCACGTTAAAATTAACGGAGCCACTGGCCGGGTCGGTCTCGCCAACGCGGGCCACTTCCACCACCTCGCCGGTGTACGTATTGTCCTGGATGGCATCAAAGCTGATTTGGGCAGACTGGCCAACCTGAATTCGATTGATGTCCACCTCGGGAACCAGCACATCCACCAGCAGGCGGGAAAAATCATCAATCCGGAAAGCCGGGCTGCCGGGGGCAACCTGATCGCCGGATTTGATTTCGACCGATGTCACGGTTCCATTAAATGGGGCTTTCAGCACAGCCATTTCCAGCGTGGCTTCCAACGCAGCCACACGCGATTCTGCCGCAGCGATGTCATCAGGATCTGCCCCGTTTTTCAAGCGATCCCACTCGCGTTGCGCAGCTTCCAGATTTGCCCGGGCAACCTCCAGCTCAGCCTCCGCCTGCTGCCTTTCCTGCTCATCCGGTGTGCCGAGCAGGTAGTTGAGGTTTGCCAGGGCGCGGTCACGTGCCTGTTCGGCTGCCGAGAGCTGGCTGAGCAGTTGGGCGCGGGTCACATCGTTCTCGTCGCGATCAGCCACGGCTGAGAAAAGCTCCTGGGCCTGTTCGTAGGCATCCTGCGCGAGGACATAGTTGGCGCGGGCAGCGTCGAGCGTGGCGTCGGAGGAGCGGCGGAAATCCTTGCGGGTCAGGTTTTTCTCGGCTTCCTCGTAGGCTTCTTCGGCCTGTTCGAGTGCCAGTTGTGCCTGGGCTGTGGCAACGCCGGATGACTGCAGGTCATCCAGTGCCTTGCGTGCTGTCACCAGATCAGCCTGTGCGAGGATGATGGTTTGCGGCAAAGAGGACTGGCGCAGACTGGCCAGTTCCTGATCCGTCTGAACCACGTCGCCCACTTTTACAGTGACATTTTCCACCAGCCCGTTGGTCTGCCAGGCAAGAATGCCGGTCTGATTGGCGTGAACCGTACCCGTGGCGCCGATGATCGCGGTCAGTTCGCCGCGTTCCAATGCCACTGTTTGATACTGGCTGGAAGCAGCCTGGCGGGCGCGGGCAATGCTGGAGTATACAAAGTAACCCCCGACTGCGAGTAATATCATGATTCCAATGATGATGATCCTGCGTTTCATTGAACCCCTCTGACAATGTGTTATTCTTTTCTCAACAATATCCACAATCCGTCGAAAGGTGGAAAGTGGTATAAAATTCGTTATCCCGGTACTGACGTTCATGATAGCACTTTAACCATGTGCCGTCCGGTATTTGTAAAAGGTAATTTTACCACCCTGTCCCATGACTTCAATTACGATACCCACCCGCACCACTCCAAAGTTGTCACTTCGCCGTGCATGGCATATTTTGCGGATGATCCTGCGAAATCTGCTGATTGTGGCAGTTGCACTGTTGATCCTGACCCGCGCCAACGTCTTCATCCTGGATGAAAAAGAACAGGTGCGCCGCTTCACCCGCTGGTCTGAATTTGATTACGTCACCTGGATGCTCGATGCCGCCCTGTTGAAAGGCGCGCAGGCTGCCCTGGATTTCAATGCCTATCTGCCAGAAAATGTCCGATCTGAAATGGTGGAGCAATATTTGCGGGACGTTTACACTGTGCGCGGGCTTGAAGGGCAGGTGTCGTTGATTTATGCCGACCCCAATGTGGAAAGCCCCAAGAAAATGGCAGCCCTGCTGGAATTGGAACTGGCAGAAGCCAGGGAGAGACGGGATCGCATGGCTCCGCTGGTGGAGTCAGCGGTGCAGATGCAAATTTCCGATACACTGGCAGGCATGGGGTTGACTTTTGCGGGGCAGCCGATTCCACCTGTGGCCTATCACGTCACCGACCTGCCCTATGCGTTGATCACCTCACCGAGGGATCGGATTGAGGCGAAGGATGATATATCGCTTGAAGCCGATATCAGCCTGGATCAGATCACTTTGCTGGAAAACCAGGTGGAAAAAAACGTTGATCTGTCGGCGCTGGTGGTGCCAGTGGGCGGGGTGGGGGTGTATCCCACCATGGTGATTAATACATCCGACATGCCGTTTCTGATGGAAGTTGTGGCGCATGAATGGGTGCACAATTATCTAACCCTGCGCCCGCTGGGTATCCGTTATTTCGACACCCCTGAAATGCGAAACATTAATGAGACCACGGCTTCCATTGCCGGTCTGGAAATCTCGCGGGCACTGCTTGCCCGGTATTATCCGCAGTATCTACCTCCCGAACAGCCGCCGGCGCCGGTTAATGCCCCGCCTGCCAGCCCCGAAGAGCCGCTTGAACCGGTCTTCAATCCTCGGGCCGAACTGCATGAGACGCGTGTGACCGTGGATGCCATGCTGGCTGAAGGAAAGATCGAAGAGGCTGAAGAATACATGGAAATGCGCCGCATGTACCTGTGGGATAACGGTTACCGGTTGCGGCGCATCAACCAGGCGTATTTTGCCTTTTACGGCGCTTATGCTGAAACCCCTGGCGGAGCCGCCGGAGAAGACCCGGTGGGCCCAGCCGTACGCGCATTTCGCGAGCAAAGCCCATCGCTGAAGGATTTTTTGGAAGACATCTCGCAGATCACATCGTTTGAAGAACTACAGGAACTGGTGTCAACACCCTGATCCTAAATGGCGGCAGATGCTGTCATTTAGGATCTAATCATCTGCAAAGCCGCCCGGCAGCCCTCCGCCGTCATCTTCGCCGAGATCGGGCATGTCGCGTTCGATATCGTCAGGACTTTGGCCTCTTTCGAGGCGTGATACAACCTCATTAAACTCAGGCCCCATATCCTCGCCGAGTTGTCCGCTCATCTCGCGCATCATGCGGCCCAGCTCGCGCGGATTTTCCTCAAGCCCGTCCAGCGCGGCAGGGTCTGCCATGCTTTCCAAACGGCTTTCATCTGACTTCATCACACGCACCCTGTTGATGCGGCGCTGAACGTGCTGGCTGCCGCAATGCGTGCAGACGGGCTGGCGCGTTCCATATTCAGAAAAGGTCATGTAGATTTCAAAACGCCGTGAGCAATCCAGGCAGCGATAGGTATAAGTTGGCATTACAGTCCTCCAGTCAACATCGTGGTGCAATTATCAATTATAATCATTCGCAATACCGGTTGAAAAGGAAGCCGTGCGTCAGGCCATCCGGTTCAACGTCACTGAGGGCAGCAGTGTGATTATGGCCAACAACGAAAACATCTTTCAGAGCACCGAACCACAACCTCTGCTGATTGTCATTTCCGGCCCTTCAGGGGTGGGAAAAGACGCCGTGGTGCAACGCCTGAAAGATCGCAAACTGGATTTTCATTTTGTGGTCACCACCACCACCCGTAAAATGCGCGCTTCTGAAGTGGACGGGGTGGATTATAACTTTGTCAGTGAAGATGAATTTTTGCGCATGATTGCCGCTGACGAATTGATCGAGCACGCCATTGTTTACAATCAATACAAGGGTGTGCCCAAGGCGCAGGTGCGCGCGGCGCTTGCCAGCGGCAAGGATGTGGTGATGCGGCTGGATGTGCAGGGGGCGGAACGGGTGCGGCAGTTGTGTCCATCGGCTGTGCTGATCTTTCTGGTCCCCACCAATGAAGAGGAATGGTACATCCGCCTGCGGGATCGAAAAACCGAAACCCCCGAGGAACTCAAGGTGCGCTATGCCACCGCGCGGGGCGAGATGGAAAAAATTGGATTGTTTGATTATGTTGTCACCAACGCGCAGGATCATCTGGATGATTGCGTTGACCGCATCATCGCAATTGTCACCGCTGAACACCTGCGCGTTGTACCGAGAAAGATTACCTTATGAGCGTTGAACAACCCCAGGAAGTATCTCAACAACGAACAGTGCGGGTGCGTGTACCAAACCGCATCCCCTATGTAACTTACGGCATCATGGTCATCACCATTATCATGTTCCTGCTTCAGCAGGGCAGCCAGTTTTTGCTGGGTGGTGACTGGCCCGCGGCGTGGATGATGAAGGTCAACATGCTGATCATCTCAGGTCAGTACTGGCGTTTGATTACGCCTGTGCTGCTGCACGCCGGTATCATCCACATTGCCTTTAATATGTATGCGCTGTACGCATTTGGGCGCGGTTTGGAGAATTATTATGGGCACGGGCGGTATCTGCTGTTGTACTTGCTGGCAGGCCTGGCCGGTAATGTGGCTTCCTTCACCTTTTCCCCCAACAACTCGCTTGGCGCTTCCACTGCAGTTTTCGGCTTGATTGCGGCGGAGGGGGTGTTTGTTTATCAGAACCGCGAATTTTTTGGCTCGCGCGCACGCGGGATCATCACCAATTTGCTGGTGGTGGTGGGCATCAACCTGGTGCTGGGCATGTCTCCTGGTATTGACAACTGGGGCCACATGGGTGGTCTGGTTGGCGGTTTTGCCTTTGCTTGGTTCGCCGGACCTGCACTTGGGCTGGTGGGCATGTCACTGGAAGATCAGGTTGGCAGGCAAAGGGTGCTGGTGGTGGCGATGATCGAATTTGCCGTTTTGGTGGCGCTGGCGGCGGCAAGGATCATGCGTTAATCGGCGCGCCATCCAACTTGCAGGTGAATTGTTGACGGTCTGTGATGTTCACAGGCCGTTTTTATTATTCAGAAAATGTTTATTTGGCCCAATTGTATTAAAGGCAGATGAGGATATGATATTCAACAGTCGTTCTTTTTGGAGCCGGACTTATAATAAGGGTAGAGAACTATCCAACCTCTGTAACTCAAAAAGGAGAACAGGAATGGCCTGGAAGATTCTGGTAACGGATGGGCTGGAAGAAAAAGGTTTGTCCATATTGCGCGGCGCCGCCGAGGTTGACAACAAACCCGGCATCACCCCTGAGGAACTGTTGCAAGTGGTGGGTCAGTATGACGCTATGATCGTGCGCGGACGCACCAAGGTGACCCCGGCAGTCTTCGATGCAGGCGCCTGCCTCAAGGTCGTTGGCCGTGCCGGTGTGGGTGTGGACAATATTGATCTGAACGCCGCCAAAGGCAAAGGTGTGACGGTGGTCAATTCGCCCATCGCCACCACCCTGGCTGTCGCCGAGCTGACCCTGGCGCTGATGCTGGCTGTGGTTCGCGAAGTTCCACGCGCAGACGCCGCCATGAAGGGTGGTAAATGGTTGAAGAAGGAATTGGAAGGCGTTGAACTGTACCGCAAAACGCTGGGTGTGATCGGTTACGGCCGCATTGGGCGGGCTGTGGCTGAACGTGCCAGGGCATTTGGCATGGAAATCATCGCCTATGATCCGCTGATCAGCGCCGACAAGATCAAAGAGGGCGGAGCCGAGCCGGTTTCGCTGGACGAGCTGTATGCCCGCGCTGATGTGATCACCCTGCACATCCCCCTGACGGCTGATACCCGCGGTCTGTTAAACAACGCCGCGTTCAAGAAGATGAAAAAGGGTGTGCGCATCGTGTGCGCTGCCCGCGGTGGCGTCATTGATGAGGAAGCCCTGCTGGCTGCCCTGGATGCTGACCATGTGGCTGCCGCCGGTCTGGATGTGTTTGCCACCGAGCCTCCGGGGTTGACCCCGCTGGTTGCCCACCCGCGTGTTGTCGCGGTTCCGCATGTCGGTGCGCAGACCGTGGAAGCCCAGGAACGGGCTGCCGAGGATATTGCCACCGAGGTGCTGGCTGCGCTCAAGCAGGAACAACTGCGCTGGAAAGTGGCGTAGAGCAGATTTACAGATAAGAAGCCATCAATGGAACCAACCATACAAAAACTAAAACAATATATAGCCGAGATCGTTGACATTGCCAGTTCTGCCGGTCTGTTAAGCTGGGATCAGCAGGTAAACATGCCGCCCGGTGGCGCAGAGGACCGTGGGGATCAACTGGCAACGCTGGCGGGGATTGCGCATACCCGCGTTGTCTCTGATGAACTGGGCAGGATGCTGGATGAGGTTCAGCCTTACGTGGCCACGCTCGATCCGGAATCGGACGATGCCTGCTTTGTGCAACTGGTGCGTGAGCAGTACGAACGCGAGACGCGCGTGAGCAGTGAATGGGTGGCGGAGTTCGCCAGGGTCACCACACTGGGACAGTCAGCGTGGGAGAAGGCGCGTGAGGAGAATGATTTTGCCCACTTCCAGCCGTATCTGGAACAGATTGTGGAACTGCGTCGCCAGTATGCCAGCTTCTTTGCACCATTCGATCACGTCTATGACCCGCTGCTGCATGAGTTTGAACGCGGCATGAAAACCAGCGAGGTGCGGGCGATCTTTGATGTGCTGCGCCCCAGGCAGGTTGAGTTGATCCGCGCCATCGGCGCCCGCCCACAGGTGGATGACAGTTTCCTGCATCAGGATTTTGATGTGGAACATCAGTGGGATTTTGGCGTGGATGTGATCACGCATTTTGGGTACGATTGGCAGCGCGGCCGTCAGGACCGTTCAGCGCACCCGTTCACCATCAACTTCGGGCAGGGTGATGTGCGCATTACCACGCGCGTCATGGCTGATCACATGACCTCGGCCATGTTCAGCACCTTCCATGAGTGCGGGCATGCCCTGTATGAGCAGGGTATTGACCGCGCGCTGCGCCGCTCTCCGCTCTCCACGGGCGCTTCCATGGCGGTTCACGAGTCACAATCGCGTCTGTGGGAGAATCTGGTGGGCCGTTCGCGCGCTTTCTGGACCTTCTTCTACCCCAAACTGCAGGCGCATTTCCCGGCGCAACTGGGCAACGTTTCGATGGAGTCCTTCTACCGCGCGATCAACAAGGTGGAGCCATCCTTGATCCGTACCGAATCGGATGAAGCCACCTATAACCTGCACATCATGCTGCGGCTTGAAATCGAAATCGCGTTGATGGAAGGCAGCCTGCGTGTGGCAGATCTGCCGCAGGTATGGACCGAGCGCATGCAGGAATACCTGGGTGTGACCCCGCCGAATAACGCCAGGGGCGTATTGCAGGACATTCACTGGTCAGGCGGCATGATCGGCTACTTCCCCACCTACGCGCTGGGCAATCTGGTCTCGGTGCAGTTGTGGGAGTGCATACAGCGCGATGTGCCCGATTTGGAAGAGCAGATCATGCGCGGCAAGTTTGACGATCTGCTGGGCTGGCTGCGCACCAACATCCATCGCCACGGTTCCAAGTTTACGCCGCAGACTTTGATCAAAAAGGTCACTGGCGAAGGGATCAATCCCCAGCCATATCTGCGCTACCTTCAGACCAAGTTCGGCGATATCTACGGTCTGTAAAGCGTTTTTCTTGTGAATGTGAAGGGTTGTCCGAAAAGCAACGGACAGCCCTTCTTTTTTTGTAAGGTCTGCCGGTTTGACCCTTTGTAATAATGCAGATATACTAATCGCATGGCACGGATTATGTTCCTTGATGATGACATGCTTACACTGCAATTAATGGAACGCATCGCCCGCTACCTGGGGCATGAAACCCAGACCTGCTCATTTCCAGAACAGGCCATGCAAATGATGGTCACCTTCAGACCAGAGTTGGTAATGGTGGACATGAGCCTGAATCAGGTTAATGGATTGGATATCATCCGGCAGTTGCGCGGCATTGAAGATTTTGCCGCCATACCGTTTGTGGTGGTCTCTGCCGGTAATACGCTGGAAGACGAGCGTCTGGCACGCGCCGCTGGCGCGGTGGGCTATATTCAGAAACCCATGGGTGTTGACAAACTGGCTGAGGTCGTGGCTCAGTATGTGCCCAACTCCCAACCCCAATCACCCTGAGACGGCGGAGAGCCGTCATACAGCCAATGAAATTTGGGATTATCCTGCCCAATTATGGTGACGCTGCCAGCCGCATGGCAGTGGTGGATGCCACCCTGGCTGCCGAAAGCCTGGGGTATCATTCAGTGTGGACCACCGATCACCTGGCACTGCCGCAGCAGGATGGTGATCGTTTTGGGCGGATTTTTGAAGCTGTAACCACCCTGGCGTACCTGGCGGCCAGTGCCAGGCGCATCCGGCTGGGGGTCTCGTCACTTGTGCTGCCCCAGCGTAACCCGGTTGAAGTCGCCAAGCAAATCGCCACCCTGGATTTGCTCTCTGGGGGGCGTGCCATGCTGGCGGTGGGGGTGGGCTGGTCAGCCGGTGAGTATCGCAACCTGGGCCATAATTTTCATGACCGCGGCAAACGCATGGATGAAGCCATCAAGGTGTTGCGCACCCTGTGGCGCGGCGGTGAAGTCATCTCGTTCAAAGGCGAGTATTATTCTTTTGAGCAATTATCCTTCCGGCCTGGCACGGTGCAATCCGGCGGGCCGGTGCTGTGGGTGGGGGGCAATTCGCGGGTGGCTTTGCGCCGTGCGCTGACCCTGTCGGACGGCTGGCATCCGTCACACATGGGGCTGGATGAGATGCGGGTTGCGCTCAAAGCGCACCTGCCCATGTTGAAGGTGCGACCCTTCACGATCTGCAACCGCATGAATATTTCCTTCAAAAGCGGTCTGGAAGCGCGCGCTGGATGGCTGAGCGGAGATCCACAAGAGGTGATCGATGGCTTGAAGGCATATGCTGAAGCTGGTATGAATTACGCCCTGTTGGATTTTGATGCGGGCAACCATGCTGAACGGGAGCGCGCCATGAAACGTTTTGCACGTGAGGTCATGCCGGAGATGGCGCAATGAAAACCCGTCGTTTGCCTGTGGTGGCATTAATGGCTTGTCTGATGGTACTTACGGCGGCTTGCAGTGTGGATCAGATGAACCAGATGGTGTCATTTTTCATTTCGCCAACACCCACCCCCACTGACACTCCCACCATGAGCGCCACGCCCACCCCGCCCACCGAAACTCCGACCCCAACCGATACGGCGGTTCCACCCACGCCGGAGCCGCCCACAGCCACCTTTACAAGCACCTTCACTCCCACCATCACCGAGACCCCCACCGATACCGAAACGGTTACCCCGGGGCCTTCGCTTTCCCCCACGCGCACGTTGACCATCACCCGTACGCCCACCAAAACGCGCACGCCCACCAAAACCCGCACGTTGACCCCAACGCGCACGATCACACTGACCCCAACCATCACGTATACACCCACGCCGCCTGTGGCGCGCATGCGCATCACGCGGCCAGGGTTGTTTTCCAAGGTGTCATCGCCGTTCCGCATGGAAACCCTGATCCAGTCTGGTGAGGATGGTTGGGTGTATATTGACCTGTACGGCGAGGACAGCCGTTTGATCAGCCAGCAGGCGTTGGATTACCGTAATTATGTCGGACGGCGCTTTTGGACTTCACCGGTGGTGGAGTTCGGGATCAACTCTGCGGCTGAACTTGGCCGGCTGGTGGTCAGTTCGCGTGATCGATTTGGCCGCACCATTTATGCCATCTCAGTCGATCTGATCTTGATGAAGGTGGGTGATGATGAGATGACGCCTTCGCAGATTTACTGGGAACCCTACTTGATCCGCTATCCAAACGAGGAACAGACGATTTCGGGCGGTTTGGTACCCATTGTGGGTCTGGCGAGACCGGTCAACCGCACGCCAATCATCTTTGATCTGATTGATGAGGGCGGGCAGATCGTGGGGTCGGCCAGTATTGAGGTGGCTGAACCCAGCGGCGATCTCAGCCATACCCCGTTTGAATTGGTCATCCCTTACGAAGTGGATGAGAGCACACCGGTTCGCCTGACCATTCGCCAGGAGAGCGACGGCGCCATTCCAGGGACAGTCATGCTCGACAGCATGTTGCTGACGCTGGAGCCGTGATCCTGGGAAACGACAAATTCATCGTACAAATTTTCCAAATTGCTCCCCAATACCCCTTGACTCTCCCGTAAGGGGAGGTCTTACACTGGGTTTGTTCGATGGGAGAGACATCCACCAGACACAGGCAAACACATGTTAAAAATTGGCGACTTCTCAAAACTGGCACACGTCACCATCAAGACCCTGCGTCACTACGATGAGATCGGGCTGCTCAAGCCGGAGTGGATCGACCGGTACACCGGTTACCGCTATTACACATTGGAGCAGCTCCCCCGGCTTAACCGCATTCTGGCGTTGAAGGATCTGGGGTTCTCGTTGCAGCAGATCGACAGCATCCTGAACGATAACCTGCCGGTGGAGCAGTTGCGCGGCATGGTGCGCATGCGCCAGGCTGAGTTGCAACGGCAGATCGAAGCCAACCAGATGCGCTTGGCGCAGGTGGAAACCCGCCTGCTCATGATTGAGCAGGAAGGCCGCATGCCCGGGTACGAGGTGGTGCTGCGACCGGCTGAGCCATTGACGATCGTATCAGCCCACGGGTTGGTAAGCACACGCGATCAACTCAGTCAGCGCCGCAAAGAGATGACTGACAGCATCATGCAGTACGTTCAGCAGAATCAGCTTGACCCAGCCGGTTCGTGGATGACGTTGTACTACGACCGGGAGTTCCGGGAACGGTTGATTGAGGTGGAGGTGGCGTTGCCGATATTGCCGCCGCGTAAAACACCGCCGCGTTGTTATGTGAACGTGCGAAAGCTGGAAGGCGTGCAAAGCATGGCATGTGTGATCCACTCAGGTGATCTGGAGAGCATCACCCAGGCTTACACCGAGTTCTACCGCTGGGCGCGCGCCAATGGCAGCCGGGTGATGGGCATGGCGCGGGAGGTGTATCTGGATGGTGGTCCGGAAAATTTGGAGATGTGCCGACTGGTTGAGTTGCAGATTCCCATCGATCAATCTCATCCGCATGGACTCGATAGGAGCACAAACATGACTGAAATGGCAGAGCCAAAAATTGTCAACCTGCCCGCCTTCTGGGTGGTGGGAACGCGTTATCAGGGCAAGAATGAGAACCACGAGATCAGTGTGATGTGGGAAAAGGATTTCCTGCCCGTGATCGACACACTGCCGCGTGTGGAACCCGATTGCTCATATGGAATTTGCTATATGGAGGAAGGGCTGCCGGAGGGCGAGTTTGTGTACCTGGCAGCCGTCAAGGTGGAGAAACCCGGGAACGTGCCCGACAACATGGTGGCATATCAGATGCCGGCACAGAAGTATCTGGTGTTCTCGCACCGTGGTTCGTTGGTGGGTCTCAAGGAGAGCTACCGCTACATCTACGAAACCTATCTGCCCCAAAAGGGTTACCGCCGCTCAGAAGGACCGGACATGGAGTACTACACCGCCGACTTTAACGCCTTCAACGAGAACTCCATTCTGTATCTGTACGTGCCCATCGAGTAGCTGGTTCGGCCGGGCGAATACCAACAAGCCGGCTAATAATGCAAAGAGAGGCGGCAATCAACCGCCTCTCTTTTTGATTTTTTGGGATGGGCCCGGGTTTACTTCAGGTATTTCAGCAGGCCAACTTCGTCACCCATGGCCACCATGATGTCCTTGTTCAGTTTCTCGATGAAGGCGCCGAACTTTGCGCGGTCATAGCTGTCGGGATACCAGGCTTCGATGACCAGGTCGTTGTCCTTGTCTGAATACAGGCGGCAAACCAGGACGGCCTTATTGGCATTGTTGATGGCTTCGAGGAAACGGCCCTTTTCGCGGTCGGCGCTGGGCTGATGACCGGTGAAGCTGGTGAACAGGATGCCGCCGCCGATGTACTGCATCACAAGGTTGAAATAGCGGGCGTGGCGGGCGCGCACAAACTTTTCTTCGCGCACAATCTCATAGCCGAAGAATTCCATGTGCTGTACAAATGGTTCCATTGCAGGGTCAGTCATTCTATCCTCCAAAATGATTTGCTTGATGAAGTGTTTTAAACGCTTCTACAGTAAAGGAAGCATGGTACACCGAAAGATCGGGCAAAACGCCAATACTCCTCTGAATCTTTGATGAACACTTGCAGGCGTTTTGTTGTTTATTTTGCCGCGAGAACCGGCAAGGGATTCTCAACATGGCCAACTGCCCACCACCGACTTCCTAAATTTCAAAACCACGGGAAAAACATCATACGTGTATTATTATAGCCCGCTGAGCATGACTGTCAAATGATAATCTCAGGGAAACACCAAAGAAAATGGGTGGAGCCTGATTTGACATGCTCCACCCATTCAAGTAGTTGCTTGATTGACGCGCCTTAAGCGCCGCCCTCAGTGTACAGGCTGGGGTCGGTTGGGGTCAGCCCGGAGGGATCCCATACGTATACCCAGTCGCCCACATTTGCCCAGTTGAACAGCCAGTGCGAGTCGCCAATGGAAAGATTGACGCAGCCGTGAGACTGTGGAATGCCGAACCATGCGCGCCAGTAGGCGCCGTGCAGTGCGCGAGCCTGGTCAAAATACATGGTCCAGGGAACGTCCGCCAGATAATAAAAATCGGTTTTGCCGGCAGCAAAAGCGCCCTGCATGGTCTCAGTGGCTTTCTTCTCAGTGATCTGGAACAAGCCGGGGCGGGTGAAGTAAGGGTCCACACCGGTGGCCACCAGGGTGGCAAAGACCAGCTCGCCGTTTTCATAGACCCCGATGGTTTGTTCGTATAGGTTGACTTCGATCCAGCGGTTATTTTCAACGCCCTGGGGTGGGGTGGTGTTGACCGTGAACTGGCGGATGAAATGACGCGATACCCATTCGTTCATACCTATCATGTACCAGGTATCGCCCTCGGTCTCGCGCACATCGAAGATGTAAACCACTTCCTCCTTGCCCACCTGGCGGGCTGAGGGAGTGGCATTAATGGATGGCGCGCTCTGTGCCGTGGTGGCTTCGATGATCCAGCCAAACGCTTGATGCGGGGTGGCCGAGAAGACCAGGCCCTGGAAGCCGCTGGAAGGCTCACTGGGGGATGCACGCATCCACTCACCACCTGGCAGCATGACGTATGAATTTCCTTCCACGTCGGTGCGCTGCTGATAGGAGACATAACGCAGACCGTCGCCGCCGGTCAAAAAGCGGCCGGGTCTGCCGGCGATGGCATCATCCAGAGAACCAAAAATGGGGGCGGGTTCGTAATCCTCCAAATTGATCTTGGCGTACTTCACATCCAGGTTGTTCAAAGACGGGTCGGCGCGTGAAGCCGGCAGGGGTTTGGGAGGGTAAGTGAAACCTTTAAGCGCCATGTCGGTGATCACGGTTGAAGGGCCAAGCGGCAGGCAATCGCCGGGTTCAGCCAGATAAGCGTCCGGTGCACACAGTACATCGCCGTTATAGGGTTCATCCGGCGTGGCTTGCATGGCTGCAACCGGTTGGGTATTGGCCAGCAGGCTGAACAGCAATCCGGCTGCCAGGCTTGCCAGTAAGGCTCTTTTCATAACACCACCTTGCACGTAAGAATGGTTTGCATGGTTAAAGTTACCATCACGGGCTGAATTGTAATACAAAAAAGAGCCGGTCACCTGCTTTTCAATTCATTTACAAAATTATCACCGCAGGGGGCTTTGCTTGACACGTCATACCCCTTGTGTTAAAGTAAAGCAGGCGGGGCTGCCTGGAACCAACACCAGACGGCTCTGGAAGGATGATCTCCATCCAAATCCGACAGCAACTGCATCTTGTGGCAAACGAATAAGGAGTGCAGCATTGACCATGTCACGCACCCAACAAATGGTTGAGCGTTTGCGCGAACTGCAAGCCTCATCCCCGGATATCGAAGCGTCTGCAATCGTCAGCGTTGACGGCCTTACCATCGCATCTGCGCTACCTCAGGGGGTTGAAGAAGATCGCGTGTCTGCCATGTCTGCGGCCATGCTTTCCCTGGGGGAGCGCATCGCCAAAGAACTGGGGCGCGGATCTCTTGCCCAGGTGTACATCAAAGGCGAAAAAGGGTATGTCATCCTGATGTCGGTGGGGGAGGAAGCCGTATTAACAGCTCTGGCGCGGGAACAGGCAAAACTGGGCCTGATCCTGCTGGATATGCGCCGGGCGGCTGAAGATCTCACCAAACTAATTTAGACCGGGGCACATTTTATGGAACCCATTCCAAAGAGCGGGTTGTATTATCCAAACAAAATGGCGCGGTTGGCGCTGAAAGCCCTTGAAGACGTAATGGGCAAAAATGGCTTGAATGCCATCCTGAACCTGGCCAATCTGACCACGCTTATTGATAATTATCCTCCGGATAATCTCGGCCGTGAGTTTGATTTTGCCGATTTCTCCTCCATCTACGGCGCGCTGGAAGAAATGTACGGGCCGCGTGGAGGCCGGGGGCTGGCGATGCGCGCCGGGCGGGCGGTTTTTGATAATGGCTTGCGTGATTTCGGCGCATTGATCGGTGTGGGCGACCTGGCATTCAAGGTGCTGCCCCTGCCGGTAAAGCTGCGCATTGGCTTGCCTGCCATGGCCAAGATCTTTACCCAGACCAGCGACCAGCTTTCGACAGTCGCCGAGCAGGATGATCATTTTGTGTATACCATCCACCGGTGCCCGGTTTGCTGGGGCCGTCATACAGACAAACCCGCCTGCTTCATGGCAACCGGTCTTTTGCAGTCAGCGCTGGTATGGGTTTCAGGCGGCCTGGAATTTAAAGTGGTGCAAACCACAGCCCATTCATGCGGCGACGAGGTGTGTAATTTCACCATCTTAAAAACCCCGTTGTCGTCGTCATAGCCTGTGCAGCAGTGGAAGAGCCCAAACCCTCCCTCTTGATTGTCGAGGATGACGTTGATATTGCGGATATGCTCAACGCATATTTCCGTTCGCAGGGTTATGAGGTTCAAACCGTCAACTGGGGCGAAGATGGTCTGCGTGCCTGCCAGACCAACCGCCCTGACCTGGTCATTCTGGATATCCGCCTGCCGGATATTGACGGGTTTAGCGTGGCCAGGCAATTGCGTGAAAATCGCCGTACCAGTGACATCCCCATTATTTTCCTGACCGAAAAAAGAGAACGCGCTGACCGGCTGCGCGGGCTTGAGTTGACCGCTGAAGATTATGTCACCAAGCCGTTTGACATGCAGGAGCTGCGCTTGCGGGTGCGGAATGCCATGAGCCGCGCACGCATGAGCAATCTGCATCATCCGGTAACCGGCTTGCCGGTTGAGCCGCTGGTGGATGAACGCCTGCGTGTGTATATGCAGGAGCCGGTTGACCATCTGTTGATCCTGTCCCTTAAAAACTTTGATCACTTCAGGGAAATTTACGGATTTGTTGCCGCTGATGATCTATTAAAGGCCGTTTCTTTGATAATTCGCGATATACTTAAGCAGCATGGGAGTACAGAGGATTTTGTGGGTCATTTGACCCCCACAGATTTTCTGGTTCTATCCCGCGCACACCATCCAGGTGAGCTTAAGGACCGGTTGCACAAGGCGCTGCTTGAATCATCCGATTATTTCTATCGCGCGCAGGATCGTGAGACAGCGGACTTCCGGGATAAAGGATTGAGCTTGACGGTGGTGGAAATCCCCGCCGGGCAGCGGCTGCCCAAAGACTTGAGGCAGTTGAAGCTCGAGCTCGAAATGCTTTATAAATAAGGTGGGCAAGTGAAAATTTCCATTGTTATACCGACCTACAACGAGGCGGAGAATCTCCCCAAACTCGCGGCAGAATTGTTTGCCCTGCCGATGTCCAACTTTGATGTTTTGATCGTTGACGATAACAGCCCGGACGGCACAGGCCAGTTGGCCGAGGAACTGAGCGGCCAGTATGACCACCGCATTCGAGTCATGCACCGCGCGGGTAAGTTGGGGCTGGGGACCGCCTATATTCAGGGCTTTCAGAAGTGCCTGGCGGAAGGGTACGACGCCATCGCCCAGATGGATGCCGACTTCTCTCATCCCATTGACAAGATCCCGCTGATGGCAGAGGCGCTTAAAAACGCCGATGTGGTGGTGGGTTCGCGTTACGTGCAGGGTGGCAGTGTGGACAGGGACTGGCCGATCTGGCGCAAGGGGCTGAGTGCGTGGGGCAACTTTTACGCACGCACCATTCTGGGGCTGCCCATGCGTGACGTGACCGCCGGATACCGCATGTGGCGGCGAACCACACTGGAGGGCATGCCATTGGAGCGCATCCGCTCAAACGGATATGTTTTCCAGGTGGAAATGTCTTATGTTGCGCACAAGCTGGGGTACAAGTTTACCGAAATCCCCATCTATTTTATTGATCGGCGCTGGGGAAAATCGAAGATGGATTTTCGCATCCAAGCCGAAGCCGCGCTGCGCACATGGCAATTGCTGGGCATGTATCGCGATCTTAAAAAGGCCGAAGCTTAGGTATAAGCGCAGTCATCAGAATTCATAAACATTCACGAGCAGCACTCTCGTGAATGTTTTTTATTCCTGAGTTGCTGCTGAAACGTGGGCAGACGGATAGTGCTCCACCATGCGGTTCCACTCATCCAGTGACAGGGTCTCGGCGCGGCGCATGGCGTCAATACCGGCAGCGGTGAGCATGGCTTCCACCTGCTCACGTTTCCAGGCGAGCCCACCGGTGAGCGAATTGCGCAGCGTCTTGCGTTTCTGGCTGAACCCGGCTTTGATCAGGCGGAAGAACACGTCCATCTTTTCAGCCGGTATCAGGGGTTGGGGGTAAAGGTCCACCCTGACCACGGCTGAGTCCACCTTGGGTGGTGGGTAAAAAGCTCCGGCCGGAATGCGCGCAGCAATGGAGGGCTTGCCATACACCTGCACACTCAGGGCCAGCAGACTCATGTCGCCGGGTGTGGCGCATATGCGCTCTGCCACCTCGCGTTGAATGGTAAGCACAATGCGCGCTGGTTTCAGGCGTGCCTCGAGCAGATGGCGGATGATCACAGACGTGATGTAATAGGGGATGTTCGCCACCACCAGATAGCCGTCTGCACCCATCAGTTCAGCCGGATCCTGATCGAGGATGTCGCCCAGAACAACCGTAACGTTGTCTGTACCGGAGATTACATCCTTGAGGATCTCAGCCAGATCGCGGTCCAGTTCAACCGCGACCACACGCTGGGCTGCCAGCGCCAAATAACGGGTGAGGCTGCCCAGGCCGGGACCTATTTCCAGCACGGCTGCCCCGGCTGGAATATCGGCAGCGGCGAGGATGCGTTCGAGCGCCACAGGGTCGGTGAGAAAATTTTGCCCCAGTTCCTTGCGGGCGCGCAGACTGTGGCTTTTAAGCAGGTCGGGGATGGAAAGGGGAGTCAGGGTCATGGCAGGGTGAGGGGCACATTGGCCGGAACGGGGGTGAGGAAGTACAGGGTAACATACTGGTGCCAAAGCTCCAGTTCGTCGTCGGTGAAGCCCAGGTCAATCCAACGCTCGCCGGGGATGCCTGCGCCGATGTCGGCGATCACACCGGGGCCATAACCGGGCACGTATACATTCTGTCCGGCCAGGATGCGGTACCAGTATTTGGTCACGCCGATCACGCCACGTTTGACCGGCAGGCCAAGCGACGTGCCGTAATAACATTTGGTGGTGCTTGGGTCGCCCAGGCCGCAAGGGGAATAGGATGTGGCGTACACCGTCACGGCGCGCCAGTACTCCACCGGTCCCGCCGGGGTATCCAGGGTGCGGATCACAATCCTGGAGCCATAGCCGACCTTCTCGTTAACCGGTTGGGCTGCTGTCCATTCACTCTCGGTGTTGCGGCTTACCTCCTGCCCGTCCTCGTAACGCACCCGCACCCGGCTGACCTGAACCCCGTACTGTCCTGGCTGCATCACTTCGCGTTGATCCAGCTCCAGTTCGGGGTTTTCCACAATTTCGCTATCGTAGGGGATGGCGGTCTGGTTGAGTTCCACCACCTCATGCACCCGCACCACACGGATAAGCCCATCCGGAGGGACAGGCTGGTCTTCTACCGGGGAGGCGTAGTCAAGACCTTGCAGGGCAATTCCGGCCCGGGCGAGCGCTTCTCCAACGGTGGCAGCCGCGCTGATGCCCTGGATCTGCTGGCCGCCCACCTGGATGGTGATGGGGCGTGCACTGGCCAGGTCAACTGCAAGCGGGCTGGTGGCGGTATCATCCCAGTCCAGGCGGTCAGCGGAGGAAACGCGTACACCGGCATCCCACAGCCTGCCCAGCACCGACGGCGCGGCAGATGAGATCAGACGGTTATACCCATCCGAAGTGCGCAGCGCCACCTGACTGGAGGGCGAATATTGCAACAGATAACTGGAAGCCGGGGGCAGGGGCTGATCGAATTTCACTACAGCACCGTTGTAATACAACCGGTCGCCAGGATACAGGCGAATGCCGGCTTCCTGCAGCAGGTTTGCCGGCAGGCGCGCTGAACTAATGTAGCCCTGCGAAGGTCCCTTGCCCGAGGTGTAAATTTGCACCAGGCGCGCGCGGTCCACGCGGATGCCCTGGCCGGGGCGCAACCATGCCCCTGATGGAGGGGTCACCAGGTCATCCGAGGATGGGGTGTAACCTGCGTCGCGCAGGACCCCGTTCACAGTCAGGGAGCGGGTTGCCACATGCTGCTGCACACCGTCCAGCCACACAGTGACAGTGCGCACCGAGCCAAAGTACAGCAACGCCGCGCCTGACAGTACCAGCCAGACGGCTGCGGCAGCCAGCGCTGTGCGCAGGGTGAGAAAGTTACGAAGTTTCATTCAAAGGGATTCTAACAAAAAAAGTGAAAAATGACCGGATTGTTCGCCAACCGCAAAAGCCGGAGGAGGGGAAAACAAACAGCCTCCCCGTGAAGGTGGAGGCTGGAGGGGTGTCAGTGCCGAGACACAGGATCGAACTGTGGACACCGCAATTTTCAGTCGCGTGCTCTACCAACTGAGCTATCTCGGCCTGATTGTTTAAGCGAGGAGATTTTACCTGCTTATCATTGGGTTGTCAATGGTTTGACATTCTCTGGACGCAAGATTAAAATGAAAACGGCGGGGTTGTCTTTCCCCCCAAATTGAGGTGGCCGGACATCACGGTCAATTCCAGGAGAAAAAGTGGGTAGATGGAGCGGTAAGTACGTCATCGGGTTGACCGGCAATATCGGCACCGGGAAGAGTGTGGTGCGCCGCATGCTGGAGCATCTGGGTGCCTATGGCATTGACGCCGACGCACTGGCTCACCGCGCCATTGCCAAAGGTGCTCCGGGATACCAGCCCATTCTGGATGCTTTTGGGAGCTACATCGTTGGCCCTGACGGTCAGATCGACCGTGGGCGCCTCGGAAAAATAGTCTTTTCCGACCCGTCAGCCCTGAACCAACTGGAAAGCATTGTGCACCCGCTGGTTCGCCAGGCGGTGGATGTGCTGGTGCACCGTTCTCCTCATCGGGTGGTGGTGATTGAAGCCATCAAATTACTGGAAAGTGATATCGGCAAGAATTGCGACGCGATCTGGGTGACCTACGCCCCACCTGAGATCCAGGTGGCGCGTTTGATCCAGAACCGCGGGATGAGTGAGAGCGATGCCCGTCAGCGCATCAACGCCCAACCCCCACAGGAGCAAAAACTGCGTGCGGCCAGTGTGGTGATCCAGAACATTCGCACCATGGCAGACACCTGGAAACAGGTGGCGGTTGCGTGGCAGAAGAACGTGCCCCAACAGGCGCAAGGCGCACCTGCCGCATCCGGTCAGGCCGCCTCACCGGCGGCAACACCCGGAGCCAAAACCGCCGCTCCTGCTGCAAACGCTGCAGTTGCCCGCCCACAACCCGGCCCATTGACCGTTGTACGTGGCAAACCGCGCCACTCGGCGCAAATTGCCGAGTTGATCAACCGGGTGCATCATCCATTGCGGCCGGTTGATTCCGACGACATCATGTCGGCGTTTGGCGACCGCGCCTTCTTATTGTTGGAATCAGGTCAGCGCCTGATGGGAGCCATCGGCTGGCAGGTGGAAAACCTTGTGTCGCGCGCGGTGGATGTGATCCTGGACCCAATCCTGCCTCCCACCGAAGGACTTTCGATGATGATCCGGGAAATGGAGCGTTCATCCCAGGATCTTCAATGTGAAGCATCCTTGATCTTTGTCCCACACGAACTTGCCCGCCAGGAGGCTTTGTGGAAAAACCTGGGTTATGAACAGCGAACGCCGCAAAGTCTGGGTGTGCTGGCATGGCAGGAGGCAGCGATTGAATCGATGCCGCAAGGGACAACCCTGTTCTTTAAACAATTGCGCGTGGACCGCATTTTGCGCCCCATTTAGTTTGTCTGATTGCCAGCCACGCGCAATCCTCTGCCCACTCAGGGCATTGCCCGCTGCAAGGCGGATACTTTAAAAGTGATATCAACGTGCCTGATCTGCTGAGTGAACTGCTTTTCATCTTCCAGCGGTTGAACTGGCTGGGTGTACTGGATATTGCCCTGGTCACCGCGGTTATTTTTGCCGTGATGTACATGGTTCGCGATACCCAGGCGCTGGTCCTGTTGCGGGGGGTCATCCTGCTGGCGATTGCGCTCAGCCTGTTGACCACGCTGGTCAACCTGCCCGCTTTCTCATGGCTGGTACAAACCGCCCTGCCGGCATTACTGCTGGCCATCCCGGTCATTTTTGCACCGGAAATTCGGCGCGGGTTGGAACGCCTGGGCAGAGCCGGAACCAACACGGTTTGGGTGCATCAGGAGCAGTACAACGCCGAAGAAATCAAGAAGACCATCCGCGCCGTGGTGACGGCTGCAGCCCGTCTTTCAGCCCGGCAGCACGGTGCGTTGATCGCCATGCAGCGCAGGGATAGTTTGCATGAGTACGTTGCCACCGGCGTCAACCTGAATGCCAATGTCACTCCAGAATTGTTGTTGCAGGTGTTTTACCCCAATACACCCCTGCATGACGGTGCAGTGATTATTTCCAATAATCGTGTTGTGGCTGCTGCGGCGGTCATGCCGCTTTCCTCCAGCGGCATCCTCACCCGTTCACCAGAGCGGCAGATGGGCTTGCGCCACCGGGCTGCGCTTGGCATATCAGAAGCCAGTGACGCTGTGGCGGTGGTGGTTTCCGAAGAAACCGGCTCCATTTCCATCGCCCATGGTGGCCGCATGATCAGGCGCCTGGACAGCGAACGGTTGGAGAACATTCTCACCGCTTTCTATCTACCGGAAAGCAACGGAGCGCGGCGGGGCATTCTCAACCGCATGAGCGACTGGCTGAATCCGCGCGGACGGGGGGATGATTAGATGATCACCCGCCTTCGAGACTTCTTTAAAAACCTGCCTACGCTTTTACTGGCATTTGCTCTTGCCGTGACAGTGTGGATTTCTGCCATTACCGAAGCCGACCCAACCGAACAGCGCGTTTACCCGCGCACGGTCACCGTTGAGGTGATCGGTCAGGACCCGGGTTTGCTGCTGACCAGTCCCATCCCTGAGACGGTATCGGTGACCCTTTCAGCCCCGCGTTCGATCTGGAACCAGATTCTTAACGAGAATATTCCGGTGCGGGCCGTGGTTGACCTTTCCGGTCTGGGAGCGGGAACGCATGAGCAGACCATTCAAATTCAAGTGGGAGTGCGCCCCGTTGAAGTCGTGCGTTATACCCCCAGGCAGTTGAATGTTGAACTTGAGGCGCTGGCAACCCGCACCGTGCCGATTGAACTGCAGGAAGAAGGAGAACCGGCGGTGGGTTTTCAAATTGGCACGCCCGTGCTGGAGGTGCAAAGCGCCACGGTTTCAGGCCCGCTGGATGCTGTTGATGGCGTGGCTGAAGTGCGTGCCATTCTCGATTTGACAGATGCCAAGGAAGATATCCAACGCCAGATCCCGCTGGTGGCTGTTGATGAGGACGGCAGGGTCATCAATGAGGTGACCATCACCCCATCTGATGTGGCTGCCGTTGTAAGCGTGACCCAGCGTGGGGGCTATCGCAATGTGGTGGTAAAGGTCAACGTCAGTGGCGGCGTATCGGCGGGTTACCGCGTGACCAACATCTCGGTTTTTCCGGCCACAGTAACGGTCTTCTCGTCTGACCCCAGACTGGTTGAACAGTTACCCGGTTATGTTGACACCGCGGCAGTGGTATTGGACGGCGCACGTGATGACCTGGATGTTTCCATGCCGCTTGACCTTCCGCCAGGGGTGTCTGTGGTGGGCGACCCGTTTGTGGAGGTACAGGTGGGGGTTGCGGCAATTGAAGGCAGCATCACCCTGCAACGCATGCCGGTGGAGGTGATTGGCATTGCCGAAGGCTTGCGGGTTGATTTTGCCCCCCGCTTTGTGGACGTGATCCTGTCTGGTCCGCTGCCTGTGTTGGACCAACTGACCGCTCAGGATGTGCGCGTGGTGGTGGATGTAACCGGGGACACGGTTGGAACCTATCAACGTGTTCCTGCAGTTGAACTCGTCGGGGAGGATCTGCAGGTGCAGTCCATTCTGCCGGCGTCGATCGAGATCACGTTGGAGCGCATTCCGCGTTCCGGCGTTCAACCCACAGCGACCGTCACCCAACCGGCGGGCGCTACCCAGGGGGCGGCTTCGCCCACCCCCAATAATTAGAGTCTGGAAAAGATCATGAAACCTGTCGTAGCCCTGGTGGGACGCCCCAATGTTGGAAAAAGCACTTTCTTCAATCGTCTGGTTGGAGAACCGCTGGCGATTGTTGATGATGTGCCCGGAACCACGCGTGACCGCCTGTGGGCGGAGTCAGAGTGGAGCGGGGTTGAATTTTCTGTGGTGGATACCGGCGGCATTGACCCCACAGCCGGTTCGGGCCGCAAGGACCCGCTTTCGATAGGTTCGGCTGATTTTGTGCAGGAGATCCGCAGCCAGGCGGAGATCGCCATTCAGGAAGCAGATGTGATCCTGTTTCTGGTGGACGCCATCTCTGGTGTGACACCGGCTGACCGCGAGGTGGCTCAAATCCTGCGCCGCAATCAGAAAATGGTGGACGGAGAGCCCTACCCACCGCTTTTTCTGGTGGTTAATAAAGCTGACAGCGCCAATCTGCGCGCCAACGCTGCCGAGTTTTATGAACTGGGCATGGGTGAACCCTATGCCATCTCGGCTGTGCATGGAACCGGCACCGGCGATCTGCTGGATGACCTGATTGCGGCGTTTCCCCCACAGGAAGAGGAACCGGAAGACGATTCCATTAAAGTTGCCATTGTGGGCAAGCCCAATGTGGGCAAGTCCAGCCTGATCAACCGGCTGGTGGGCGAGGAACGCTCCATTGTCAGCCCGATTGCCGGCACCACGCGCGATGCCATTGACACTTTGATCAATTTTGACGGCCTGGATGTCACCCTGATCGACACGGCGGGTATTCGCAGGCGCGGCAAGGTGGAGCCGGGTGTGGAGAAATACTCGGTGATCCGCTCCATGCGTGCCATTGAGCGCGCCGATGTGTCCTTGCTGATGATTGACGCCACCACCGGCATCACTGCGCAGGATACCCATATTGCCGGGTATATTCTGGATGCGTGGAAGAGCGCAGTGTTGATCGTCAACAAGTGGGACGCGGTGGAAAAAGACACCCACACCATGAACGCCTACACCGAGATGGTGCAGCACCAGTTGAACTTCATGCCTTACGTGCCGGTGCTGTTTATTTCCGCCAAGACCGGTCAGCGGGTGGATCAGGTGATGCCAACCGCCTTGCGCGTGCAGGAAGAGCGTCTGGCGCGCCTGTCCACGTCGCAGTTGAACATGATCATTCAGGACGCTCAGGAGCTGCATGCTCCCGCTTCAAAGTCGGGGCGCACCCTGCGCATTTATTACGGAACCCAGGTGCGCTCCGATCCGCCGACCTTCCTGCTGTATTGCAACGATCCCAAACTGGCTCATTTTACCTATGTGCGTTTTTTGGAGAACCAGATCCGCAAGCATTATCCCTTCATGGGCACACCCATCCGCGTGATCTTGAAAGCCCGCCGGGAAAAGTAACCCTTCAGTGCAATGCCGGGTGCCATCAGGGGCGGATATGCTTCCCTTGCCGTGATATCCCTCCGGTCTTATAATGAAACTGGCAGCCGGTTCTGGTTGCCGGAGGTATTGTTTTGCAGGAATCAAATTCTCAGACCCAACCAACCCCCACCAGTGAAGCGACCCAGCCCACCAAAACCATGTCGCGCACCGGTTATTTTTTGATGGAAATGCTCCAGACTTTGCTGCTGGCGCTGGTGCTTTATCTGTTGATCGATGCCGTGGTTGGCAGGGTACGGGTGGACAATATCAGCATGAAACCCACCCTGCAACCGGGCGAGTTCATGCTGGTGAACAAACTGGCTTATCGTTTCGGCGATGTTGAACACGGAGACGTGGTTGTCTTCCATGATCCCTTCACCCCTGGCAAGGATCTGGTGAAACGGGTGGTGGGTGTTCCGGGTGACGTGGTGGTGGTCAGCGGGGGTGTTGTGACGGTCAATGGCCAACAATTGGTGGAACCGTACATAGCCGACCCGCCGGATTACGAAGGTGAATGGAAAGTGCCAGACAATTCGATATTTGTGCTGGGCGATAACCGTAAAAATTCAAGCGATTCGCACAGTTGGGGGTTTGTGCCAATGGAGAACCTGGTGGGGAGGGCAATTCTGGTTTACTTCCCGCTGGCTGACTTTAAGGTGCTCAATCATCCGTTGATGGTGGTCAACGCGGATAATTAATTCCACGGGAGGAAAAACATGGCAAACCCATCCGGTAGTGCCGACATGGCCCGGTTGATCGATCATACCCTGTTAAAGCCTGAAGCCACGCGCGATCAGATTATCCAATTGTGCGCTGAGGCGCGCGAATGGCAGTTCGCTGCGGTATGCGTCAATCCGGTCTGGGTGGCGCTGTGCGCGGAGCAACTGGCAGGCAGTGGTGTGAAGGTGGCAACGGTGGTTGGTTTCCCGCTGGGCGCCAGCGCGAGCGAGGTCAAGGCATATGAAGCACAGCAGGCGATCCGCGCCGGTACGCATGAGATTGACATGGTGATGCAGATCGGGCGGTTGAAGAGCGGTGATACGGCTGCCGTTCAGGCGGATATTGCCGCAGTGGTGCAGGCCAGCCACGCGCTGGGTGCGCTGGTGAAGGTGATCATCGAGACCTGCCTGTTGACCGATGAGGAGAAAGTCACAGCATGTCAGCTCTCGCAGGCTGCCGGTGCTGATTTCGTCAAGACCTCAACCGGTTTTTCCACCGCCGGGGCCACTGTGGCAGATGTTGCCCTGATGCGTGCAACGGTTGGCGCGGAGATGGGCGTCAAGGCGGCCGGCGGGGTGCGCAGTTACGATGACGCCGTTGCCATGGTGCACGCAGGAGCCACCCGCCTGGGAACCAGTTCGGGTGTCAAAATTCTGCAGGGGCAGACGATCTCGGGTGGTTATTGACCATTCTCATAAATATACGCAATGCTTGCATTTTTACCGGCATGGTATAATGATTCCACAATTACAGGCGATATTCAGTACAATCAGGATTTCATGAACTCTTTATATTCAGACTTTACTGTTCCATGCAAAGACTGCCAGGCCGGACAGATGCGGCGGCAGTATATTACTTATTTCACATGGTTGGGGGATGAACTGGTAACCGTGCCGGATTTTCCCGCGTGGGTGTGCGATGTCTGCCACCGGCGGGAATACGATCTGCACGCGCTCAATGAGTTGAGCCTGCTCTTAAGCCCGAATGCTGGAAAAGCCAGTCCCAAGAGCCGCACGGTTCCGGCAAAGAAGGTTCACAAGGACAACCGTCCCAGCCGTAGTGAGTAGTATTGAAGAAACCAACAGCCCGCCAATTTCGGCGGGCTGTATTTTATTTCTGATCACAAGTTGTTTATGGCTGCCAGGCGGGGAACATATCCTTGCCGGGATGATCGCTCAGGTTGGTCTGCAACTGGCCGGTGGAGGTCATCACATAAATCTCGTCATTGCCGTCGCGTTGCGAGGTGAAAGCAATGTACTGGGAATCCGGCGACCAGGTGGGGTCATACTCGTTACCAAAACCGGGAGTGAGTTCAGTGGTGCGCGCACCCTGCGAGATGTACTCGACGATCCAGATGCTTTTGGCGCCGGCTTTCATTTGGGTGTAGGCGATGTTGCGCCCGTCGGGAGACAGGTCAGGGTCGGCCACTTCACCCAGGCGGCCAAAATGGGAGGACCGGTCGTACGGCTGAGGGGTGGTGTAAGGCTCCAGTGTGGCGCTGTTTTGAGCATTTTCACGCATGAAGATGTATTTGTGATCGCGGGCATGGATCACGTACATCAAATACTGCATGTCATTGGTCCAGAAGGGGGAATACTCCTCAAAGTCGAGACTGAGGCGGCGGGAGTTGGAACCATCGGAATTCATCCAGTATACGGCAGGGATGCCGGGGTTGAACTTGCCGATATTCGCATAGGCGATGTGAAGGCCGTCCGGTGACCAGGCAGCGTGTACGTCGTCGCCCTTCTGGCGCATCAGTGCAACCGGTGGTGCAGACGGATTGTCCAGGTCCACCAGCCACAGATCCAGCCCGTCGCCCGGGTTCCCGGGTGCAGAGTATATAATTTTTGTGCCGTCCGGCGACCAGGCGGGGAAGCTTTTATCGCCAGGGTCAAAGGTGATCTGGGTGAAATCGCCAGCCGTCAGGTTGCCTGAGAAATCGGTATAAGCCTTCATGGTCCAGATCTGCATTCCATCGCCGCCGCGATCAGAGATAAACGCGATCATGCGCCCACCGCCAACCGGTTCAGGGGTGGGGGTGGCGGTATCCTCCGGCTGGGGCGTCTGGCTGGGTTCTGGCGTGGTGGTGGGTTCCGTCGTGGGGGACAGGGGGGCTTCGGTGGGTTCATCCGCGCCCTGCGCAGGGTCTTCCACCACTTCCACCTGCGCCGCCTGCTGGGTGCTGGTTGGCAGGATGGTTTGGGCTGTCTGGCCCGGTTTGAAAACCACAAACACCAGCACGGTGGCAATCACGCCGATCATGGCCAGCCCGCCGAGAATGGCAGCCCACAAACCACATCCTTTAAGCCCGCCTTTCTTCCCACCAGATGGTGGGGGCGGGGCGACCGGCCCGCGCTCAACGACGCGGGTCTGATCGGACGCTGAAACCTGGGTGGCCTCTGCCGGAGAGGTTTGCGCCACAACGGCTTCGGGCAGACCGGCTGCAGATGTGCGCACAGTGGGGAGATAGGCGGGGTCGTACAGCGCTTTGATGAACTCACCAACATCAGGGAAACGTTCATCGGGCTTTACCGAGAGCGCCTTCTCCACGGCTGCCTGAATGTGCCCGGGTGTGCGTGGCGCGTAAATGCTGATGGGGGTAAGCACTGCCTGACCCAGCACGCGCTGTACGCTGTCTGACGGGCAGTGACCGGTGAGCAGGTGATAAAGCGTGGCGGCCAGGGCGTATTGATCGGAAAGGGGTCCGGTGCGGGTGACACCGCTATACTGCTCCGGCGGGGCATACCCGGGGGTGTAGCCGGTGGCGCCAGCGGTGGTGGCCTGCGCAGAACCACCCGTCTTGGCAATGCCAAAGTCCACCAGCATGGCTTCACCACCGCTCATGAGTTTAATGTTGGCGGGCTTGATGTCACGGTGGATCACGGGCGGGGTCTGGCTGTGCAGGTAAGCCAGCGCAGAACCAAGCTGGTCAGCCCAGTCCAACACGCGGTCCAGCGGTTGCGGACCTTCTTTTTCCAGCCGGTGCAGCAGGTCATCCCCGGGGATGTAATCCATCACCAGAAACTGGTTGTCACCATCAATAAAATAATCGATCACACGCGGCAGATTGGGATGGCGCAATGAAGCCAGCAACTGCGCTTCTTTGAGGAACTGGGTGGTGGCTTCACTGGCAGGGTTGCGGTTGCATTTGACCGCCACTTCGTTTTCGAGGGTGCCATCATAAGCCAGATATACCGCCCCCATGCCGCCCTTGCCTAGCGGGCGGATGATGCGGTAACGGTTGTTCAGGATCGTTTCGGGGGAGAGATCCATGGGCCTGCCTCCGCAATGGTTAAATAAAGATAAGGGATGTCTTTATTATATGCGATATGGGAAGGGCAGGGGCAGGTGCCGGGCAGTGTCAGGATCAATCCGTATTGAACACTTCCATAATTTCCCGGGCCTGGTATCGGCGATTCCTGGCTGCGCCGCTAATTTCATGAAGGATGCCCAGGGTGAGTAGACGTTCGATATAAGATTGGACCGTCTTAAATGGCTTGTCAAGAAAAATACTTGCCTGGCGCGCAGTAAATATCGGCCGGGTAAAAATAAAATCCAACATTGATGACAAGCCCTTGCTGGAACGATACCCCTGTATCATGGTCTCATATCGGCTGCGTACTTCCTGTAATCGGTTCATGCGAAGCAGGCTGTTTTGGGATTGTTCACTGACGCCACGCAAGAAGAATATCAACCAATCCTCCCATGACCCTTTTTGCGAGACGGACAGGAGCAGATCGTAATACTGCTGGCGGTGACGTTCAAAGTAGATGCTTAAATTAAGCATGGGTTGTGGAATGAGTTCCCAATGACACAAAAGAAGCACCGTTAGCAACCGACCGACCCGGCCGTTTCCATCCAAAAATGGATGAATGGCTTCAAATTGATAATGGAGTATTCCACCCCGTATTAATGCGGGAATTTGAGAATCACCGTGTATGAAATTCTCAAAGTCATTCAATGCATTATTCATCTCGTCCACAGGCGGAGGCACAAAAGGGGCGGTGGCGAGAGTGCTGCCTGCAGGTCCGATCCAGTTTTGAGTGTATCTAAACTCGCCAGGGGTCAGGATACCGCCCCGGACATTGTCCATCAATTTGCTGTGAATCTCCCGAATTAGTCTAAGACTAATGGGTAATGTCTTCATCCGTTTTAACCCATAATCCAAAGCCAGCACGTAATTATGAACTTCCCTGATATCATCCGTCGTCTCAAAAAGGGGCAACTGAACGGCCTCGTAAGTATATAGATCGGACAGGGAAGCCCGTGTACCTTCAATACGTGATGACAGGACTGCCTCTTGCCGTATGAATGGTTGAAACAATAACCGGGGAAAGGGAAAAGCAGCGATGGAGGTGGATAGACGGCTCAATTCGCGCTCCGCCTCTGCAAATCGAGAAACAAGTGTTGGTGACCATTCCCATGACGGAGGCAGAGAGCCGGGAATAAAAGCCCAGTAACCATTCTGGGTGAGGATTGGCTGACCGGCTCTACGGCTTGTAAAAAGTCGTGGATCCATGATAGATCTCCATGTGTAAATAAGTATACCTCTTATTTACACTTTAAGCCATAAGTGTAAATAAGGGTGGCTCTTATTTACACTTATGGCTGCTGAATGCACTTCTGTTATTCCAACAATTGCAGCCCAAAATTCAATAACTTGACCTTTACTGTTATCATTATCTTTATAATAATGCTACAATTAGTCAACATGATCATTCAAAGGGAGGAACATGCATGGCAAACCTTAACACCACCGTCAGCGGTTACACCCGCTATCGTGGCAGAGAGGGACAGTGGGCGTTCATGTTGCACCGCATCACCGGTCTGGGGACGCTGCTGTTTCTCTTAATCCACATCGTCGATACATCCTTCGTCTACTTTGCCCCCCATCTTTATCGGGACGTGATGGAGTTATATCGCTCAACCATATTTGGCATCGGGGAGCTGGCGCTGGTCTTCTCGGTGTTTTTTCATGGGGTCAACGGGCTGCGCATTGCCGTCTTCGATCTGTTCGCCCCACGTGCATGGATGATCCGTGTACAACGCAATTCCACCGTGTTTACCCTGATCATCACGCTGATTTTGTGGGTTCCGGCGGCGGCATGGATGATCCGCAATCTGCTGTATCACAACTTCGGGCTGTTCGGTGGGTAGGAGCAAACACATGGCGACTTCAGACATGACAGTGACCGAACGAAAAGTGAAACCCCAGCGCAACGCCGAGACCCTGGCGTGGAGCTGGATGCGCTACAGCGGCTTCCTGTTGATTTTCCTGGCTTTCGGACATGTGATTATTCAGGATGTGCTCACCGGCCCGCACCGTATTGATCTGGACTATGTACAGATGCGCTGGGCAAGCATAGGCTGGCGCATCTTTGATGGCTTGCTGCTGGCATTTGCTTTTGCCCACGGGATGAACGGTTTGCGGCAGGTGTTGTTCGAGTTCATCAAGGGCAGGCGTGCACGGGTGATCACCGCCTGGGCGCTGCTGGTTGTCTGGCTGGCGATCACCATTGTCGGCGCGATCGCCCTGGTGGGCGGTGTTTCCGCGGTAGCTCAATAAAGGGACGAACACTCATGCCTCAAACACATACCTTTGATGTCATCATCGTGGGGGCGGGCGGCGCCGGTCTGATGGCCGCCCTGTACGCTTCCAAGACGGCAAAAACCGCCGTGATCTCCAAACTGTACCCCACCCGTTCGCACACCGGCACAGCCCAGGGAGGCATCGGTGCGGCATTGGGTAATCTTGAAGAAGACCATGCCGAATGGCACACCTTTGATACCATCAAAGGGTCAGATTACCTTGGCGACCAAGATGCAATCGAATTCATGTGCACCGAAGCCATCCCGGCCATTTACGAGCTGGAGCATATGGGGCTGCCCTTCTCACGCACACCGGAGGGGCGTATAGCCCAGCGGCCTTTTGGCGGGCACACCAACAATGTCACCGGAAAACCGGTACGGCGCTCCTGTTACGCCGCCGACCGCACCGGGCATATGATCCTGCAGACGCTGTACCAGCAGTGCCTGAAAAACGGGATTAACTTTTACGATGAGTTCCAGGCGCTGGATGTGGTCTTTCATAACGGCGCGGTGGCGGGTGTGGCCGCGGTGGAATTGCTGACCGGCGAGCTGCATCTGTTCAACGCCAAAGCCGTGGTCTTCGCCACCGGCGGGCACGGGCGCATCTGGGAGGTGACATCCAATGCTTATTCCTACACCGGTGATGGCCCTGCCATGCTGCTGCGGCGCGGGTTGCCAGCCATGGATATGGAGTTTTTCCAGTTTCATCCCACCGGCATCCTCAAACTGGGCTTTCTGATCACCGAGGCGGTGCGCGGCGAGGGCGGGGTGCTGCTCAACAGCAAGGGCGATCGCTTCATGGAGCGGTACGCACCCAGGGTGAAGGATTTGGCTTCGCGCGACGTGGTCAGCCGGGCAATTTATCTCGAAATTCGTGAAGGCAGGGGGATCAATGGACAGCGCTATATGTATCTGGACGCCCGTCCTGAGACGGTGAATTATTACGCC
>DAOUGC010000043.1:0-10919 GCA_034429695.1 Levilinea sp. | reverse complement strand
TGTCAAAATACCAGTGGGTGAAGTTCCGGCGGTAGATTTCAGGGATGGATTGCGCGGGGCGCAACATGCGGCGTAACTGGAACATAGCCAGATATTATAATGCAGCCGCTTTTTCTTGCGTGTGGTTTGCGGACCTTGCAAGAACGTTAGTCTGATAAAAGTAGGAAGTAGGTCGTAGGAAGTTCATGTTAAATCCTTCTGTACCCCACAAAAAAAAGCAAATGAGGCGAAGAACACCCCTCCGCAGCCGGACGCCGCTCAATGCGCCTGACATGGCAGATATCATTGGCGGCGTCCGGCTCCACCTCCCCCAGCGAAAAGTACGTCGCTGGGGGAGGAGAAATGCAGATTACAAAAAGCCCCGCGCAATCATAAGACTGCACGGGGCTGGCACTTTCCTCCGCTTTAACTACGGTTGTGGATCGTAGTAAGGCAGAAAATTGTCGTTACTCCTACCACACTGGTTCACAGCAAACAGGCTGTTGGTGACGGTGGGTTTCATCGTTGCTGACCAGGTGAGCACCTGCCAGGTATCGTTCCAGTTGTTGGGGTTGGCATCCGCCGGACAGTCGCCTCCCGCCGTTTCCAGCTTGATGGTCTGGATCAGATACCCGCGCGACCATACACGCACCACGGGTTCCACAAACAGGTCATGTGCGGGGTCGCTGATCAGGTAATTATTGGTTCCGGGCTGGCCGTCGCGGCTGTAGTCGGTGACCACCAACGTGTAAGGCTGCCCATTGGTGATGCGCGGAATGGCATAGTTGGGCGCGCCAAAGGTCTTGAGCATCTTTACTGTGATCGACTCAGTTTGCGCCATGTAATTGCCTTCCCAGTCGGCGCCGACATCCACACCGCCGTCCAGGTTGAACAATGCGAACGGAGAGAAGAAAGTCACCGGCTGTCCCATCTGGGAGGGCTCAAGCAAGGTTCCCTGCCCGAGGAACACATCTTCCAGCCCGGGTATGTATTCCAGCAGGCGCGCATTGCCGCTCTCGGAGTACTGCGTACCGATGATGCCTTCCTCGCCGCCCGGCCCGCCGTTGACCGGCAGGAACATGTACATATCCAAATTGGCGTCCAGCGTGTCAACCGAATCGCTCTGAGTGATCACCGGGTCAATCCAGTCCAGCACAAACTGGATCTGGTTTGCCGGCGCAAGGCTCACCTTGGAATAGCTCGGTGTGGAGATGTTGCCCGCCATGGCGGCATCCAACACGCCAATATTTTCATATTTCGCCCAGCCAGCAGTATATCCGCGCATATTAACCACCAGCCAGTAGTTGGCGTCCACCCCGGGGCTGTATTCCATGGGGATGTTGGTGATCAACACCCTGGCTGAACCCGCATAAGTGACTGATGAGGCGGCGATCTTGTTGTACTGGTTCATCACGCCCACCGTCGCGTTGGTAAGCGGCATGCCGGTGATGGCGTCCTTGACCTCGGTATACAGCGCTGCGCGGCCCATGGCTGCCGCCACATTCAGATATTTTGTGTTTGCCATGCTGTGCGTTGAAGTAAAGGGTCCTCCTGTGGTGGGCCAGCAGAAGGGCGCCAGGATGGTGTCATTCTCGTCGTCGTCATCAATATCAAACGGTACGCCATAGGTCACCGGCTCGCCGTAGGCAAAATAATCGGTGGGGTTGTCAAAACCGATGGCAGGGTCGAGCGCCATATTATTTTCGACCGCGTAAGTCAGAGGATCGCCGTTATCCAGCAGGCGCTGTTTGACCCAAGCATTGCCAATGGTGGCCGGTTTGGTGGAGGGCACATAGGCAAACACGCGCGCCGCAGCGCCGGAGACAAACGCAGCCGCCACAGACGAGCCGCTCATCGTGTCGTAGCCCTTTTGATAGCCCTTATAGTAGTTGAGATAGAAGGGCGTATACATGGGCATGGCGCCGTAAATGCTGTCGCCGGGGGCAACCATGTTCACCCACGAGCCGTAATTGCTGCCCACGGAGGTTCCATCCTCCAGTTGCATGCCCGAGGCGCACTGGTCGGATGTGTACTGTTCATTGGGATCCATAAACCGGTCGGCGTCGCGGTCCACCCAGTAGGTGTAAGGGGAAGGCGCACGTCCGGCAGCAACGGAGATCAATCCGGCTGAAATCTCATTCGGTGAACTGTTGGGGCCATTCTGCGTGGCATCCGCCCAGGCAGCCGGGAACAACGGTGTACTGACAGAGGAGTTACCCGCAGCAGCCACCACCAGCTTGTAATACGGATAGCTGACGGCCATGCGCAGCGCGTTGTAAACCAGCGTATCCTCCTGCGTGGTACCCAGGCTCAGGTTAATCACCTTGATGCCGCTGTTTCTTCCGCAATAGTTGATGCCCGCCGAGACGCTGTAGCTGGTGCCCACCCCTTGAGAGTTGAGCACCTTGACCGCCAGCACCTTGCCGCGCGATATGCCCACCACGGTTCCGGCGCCGTTGTTGGCTTTCCCCACCATCACACCCGCCAGATGCGTACCGTGCCCGTTGTCATCAGCAGATGAGCTGTCGTTGTTGTAATAATCGTATCCATTGGCGGAAACACCTGAAAGATCAGGGTGCCTGTACTCCACGCCGGTATCCAGCAGACAGATGGTGGGATTACCGCGGGTGTCATTCCACATAAGGTCGGCTTCCACCTTGTCCCACCCCCACGAATTACCCGCGGGCAATTCATTGGGGAAGACCGGCAGAGCCTGGCTGGTATAGCTTGCGCTGGCAACGCTGCGCAACTGGCTGGCTTCATCCCAGCTCATGGCAACCACCGACCCGTTTGAACCGGTGAACTTGTATTCCGATTGAATCACCGGATCAGCCGCCTGATCGGTAAACTCAGGAACCATATAAATGTAATTGGGTTGCGCGTACTCCACCTGCCCGGTGAAGGTTAGCTGTTCCGCGATGGCTTCCACATCGGCGTCCTCGGCGAAGGAGAGCACCGCCAGCGGCCCGCTGACACCCACCACCTGGGCTCCCACCGCACGTGCGACCGTAGTGGCGCTCGCCGCATAAGAGCGCGATGACATGCCGTCCGGCATGGTGATTACCACTTCTCCGGGAACATACACGGTCTCGGGGTCAATCTCATCCAGCACAGGGGCTGCATAAGCCGCCTGCCGGGCAGGCAGCAGCGAGATCGCCAGCAGCATCACCACCATCACACACAATAAACGATTTCTGTTCATCGGACTCCTCCTGCGGGTCATGGCGCCAGGTCAACCTCGCCGATTTCCAGCATCTGGTCTGCCTGCACCGCAAAAACCTGTGGTTCATCTCCGGCATCCACCACCAGCCGGGCTTCCTCCGCCGTGGGGCCAACCACCAAAACATACTGCCCGGGCGGAACACTGGATAACGCAAAAGACCCATCCCCCGCCAGTTCCGTATGAGGATGGCGGTCCGGGTCGAGCATGTACATTCCATGTCCGGGTTCCACTTCGCTATATACGGCAGCATAGACAAATAAAGGCTGCCCACCAAACTGAAGTGGAACGTTAATCACGCCGCTCAAACTGCCGCTTCCCGGTTCACCAACCGCCGTCGCCTGCAAGGGGATTGGTGTGGGATTGGCCCCAGCCGGTCGGGAACAACCAGCAGCAAGGGCAAGCACCACCAGCCAAAAACCGGCTGCGGTCAGGCGCACGATGAAGTCTTGATGAAATCGGTATTGTGACCCGCGCGCTTTGCTCATTGTTACGGCGACTGGATGGCGAGGTAATCGTCACCCAGGGTGATGATCTTGTTATTCGGGTTGGCAGTGCGTTGCACCCGCACGCTCACCGCAATGGGCTGGTCACTCTCCACCACCGCAGCGCCGGTAAAGCCCTGCGAGGCCGGGTTGACCCCATTGGCAATGTTGGGATTGGAGGTGCGCATGCCGTAAGGCGGCAGCGGGCCAGGACCCGGCACCGAACCGCTGGCGATGAGATGCGTGGCCACCGGGGTAAGCCCACCTGCACGGCCATAATAATGGACCTTTACATTCACGGCGTCATTGCCGGGGTCAAGGTTCATGATCGAAAGCGTGGTGCGGTAGCCAAAATCGGAGGTGCTCCACTCAACATAAGGCACGATGAAGCGATAGGGCATCTCACCCGGCACAGAAGGCATTTCAGCAGCCGTGGATGCCGTCATCAGCATGTCGTTACTGGTTACCTTTTGCACCACCGCCATGGAGTTATCCGCGTACACAACCGCAGCCAGGCGCTTGCCCTGGGTAATCGCCTGAACCTCAGGGTCGCAGGCGTTGATGGTGTAGGTGGCATGACGGGCCACGCTGTGCGGTTGAATTTCAGCCACCAGCTCGGGACCTGTGTCTTCAGGGTCACTGCGTGAGCTGGAGAAGAACTGGACTCCAACATTCAGGACTGCATCGTGAGGATTTTGAACAATTATTTCCGTGGTCTGCTGATTGTCCCCCACCTGGCAATAGGCAGTGGGGATGTAGTATATGTTATATGCCGCCCGGGAGCCTTCAAAACCATAGGCGCGCACCCCGTTTGCCTGGATCTCGCGTGCAGCAGCCGAGATCTGCGCATTCCCGCCGCCAACGATGGTTCCGTAAGCCACCACCGAACCGTGGAATTCGCCATCCACCAGATCAGAAACGCGAAAAACGTACGACCTGTGCTCGCGCAATTCACTGCTGGCGGTTGCCACTGGGACAGTGCCGCCGCTCTCGTCCCATAACTCAACGGTCACATAAATCGGCCGGCTTTCCATGTTCTGCACGCCGATCTCGGTGTCAAAGACGGCGGTCAACTGAACCGATGGGATGTAGAAAGCACCCAGCCCGGCCTGATTGCGATCAAATGAAGTGTACAGAATGGGACTGTAACGGTTGGCTTCACCAGTGTAAGCCTGTTTGTAAAGCGCCATCATGGGTACATCCGAGGAAAGGATCGCCCCCCCACGAATTGAACTGTCGCTGGCAATATCCCCCACCAGCAGCGATCCCGATTCGTACGTCTTGACACATTCCAAAGGGCTGGCCATTGAAACGGCTGAACCATCCTGCCGGTAGAAGATCATGTTAAGTTCAGCGCATGCCACATCGTTTGGATTAAAGTAATGGATCACCGATGACCAGGTCTGGTTTCCATCCGCGCTGACCGGCGTTGGCGAAAGGGCAGCAGCGCCCAAAAGCGCGGCTGCCAGCAGGATCAATTGCCATTTTTTCATGAACTCACCGCCATTTATTTACTTTGGTCATGCTTTTATTACAATCTGAGTCTAGCACCTGACGGGTTTGATTCAATAACAAATGCGTAATAATCAGTTTACAGAGTTGTTAGCTTGTGCTATAGTAGTGCCGGGCATGGCCGTCAGGATTGACCCCGGCGAACAACTTGAGCCATTCTCCCCACCCAACCAATCATTCAACGGAGTCCACCTTGAAATTCATCACCCTGCTGACCGATTTTGGACTCAAGGACGGCTATGTCGGCGTCATGAAGGGCGTGATCTGGGGCATTGCCCCCGACGTGCAGATCGCCGACATCTCTCACCACATTTCCCCGCAAAATGTTCAGGAAGGCGCGCTGGCGCTCAGCCGGGTGGCGTCTTATTTTCCATCCGGCACGGTGCATATTGCCGTGGTTGACCCCGGCGTTGGCACCGCCCGCCGGCCCATCGCCGGTCAGGTGGGTGACCAGTACTATGTAGGTCCAGATAACGGTCTGTTCAGCTATGTGCTGGATACCGCCCGCCAAAAAGGTGAAGCCGTGCGCTGGGTGCATCTTGATCGGCGCAAATACTGGCTGCCTGTGGTCAGCAATGTTTTTCACGGACGCGACATCTTCTCGCCGGTCGGCGCTCACCTGGCTGCCGGTGTCCCCCTGTACGAGGTTGGCACGCCCATTGAAGATGTGACCACCTTTGAAACCCCACAACCGCAGCCCATTTCTGGTGGCTGGCGCGGACAGGTGATCGCCGTGGACAACTTTGGCAACCTTGCCACCAACCTGATGCGGACGCATTTGATGCGTCTGCCCATGGAAGGCACGGCGCCTTCAAAAATTAAGGTGACCATCGCCGGACAGACCATCACCGGTCTGGTGAACACCTTTGGCGACCGCGAACCCGGCGCATTGATCGCCCTGATCGGCACGCGCGACGACCTGATGATTTCGGTGGTCAACGGCAGTGCCGCTGACCGGCTCTCGGTTGGCGTTGGGGCGGATATTGAAGTGACAGGCGAAAGCTGACATGCAAATTGTCACCCTGACCACTGACTTTGGGCTGGGCGATTATGAAATCGGGTCCCTGTCCGGCGTAATCCTCGACCTGGCGCCCGATGCGCGCGTGATTGACCTGACCCATGATATTGCGCGGCACAACGTGCGCCACGCAGCCATCATTCTGGAGCGCACCACGCCCTACTTCCCCCCCGGAACCATTCACATGGTGGTGGTGGACCCCGGGGTGGGCACGGCGCGCAGACCGCTGGCGGCGCGCCTTGGCAACCAGTATTTTGTGGGTCCAGACAACGGCGTGATGACCACCATGCTGCTGTTGGCGCAGCAGGCCAACCAGCCGATGCAGGTGGTGCACACCAACCTTACCCAGTTCTGGCGACCTGCCATCAGCAGCATTTTTCACGGAAGGGATGTCTTTGCGGCGGTGGCAGGGCATCTGGCGGCTGGCGTCCCGCTGCTGTCGCTGGGTGATGAGATTGACGACCCCGTGCTGTTGGAATTTCCCCGCCCGCAGCAAACCGCAGACGGATGGTTGGGTGAAGTAACTGACATCGATCATTTTGGCAACCTGGGAACCAACCTGCCTGGTGGAATTTTCACGGCTGAACACGGCTGGAGTTTTGAAATCAACGGTCAGCACATTCCGCGCCTGTCTGCCACCTTTGGTGAAGGCACGCCGGGCGGGCTGGTGGCGCTGATCGACAGCTCAGGCTATCTTTCAATTTGCATTGTCAACGGCAGCGCAGAACGCCATCTGGCGGCGCAGGCCGGTGACGAGGTTGTGGTGCGGTTTAATCCATGAACAATCGGGCATCTTCCAACACAGGCATACCGCCGCTTGAACTCAAGGATCTCTCCTTCCGCTATCACCGCAGGGATGAGCCTTCATTAAAGAACATTTCGCTCAAGGTGGAACCCGGGCACATCCTGCTGGTGGCGGGGGCATCGGGCAGCGGCAAAACCACGCTGATGCGCTGCATCAACGGGCTGATCCCGCGCACCTATCAGGGCGATATGACCGGCAGCGTCAACATTTTTGGCAAAGCGGTGGAAGATCTGAGCATGGCAGAACTTTCACAAAATGTGGGAACCTTGCTGCAGGACCCCGAGCGCCAGATCGTCGGCTCGTACGTGCTCAACGAGGTGGCCTTTGGGCTGGAAAACCTGGGCATGCCGCGCGCCGAAATGTTACAGCGGGTGGATGCCATTCTGGAGCGCCTGCACATCCTGCACCTGCGCGACCGCGAGACCTTCCAGATCTCCGGCGGCGAAAAACAAAAGGTTGCCCTGGCGGGCGTGCTGGTAATGCAACCGCGCATCCTGCTTCTGGATGAACCCCTGGCTTCGCTCGACCCCGCCTCGGCACAGGAAGCCCTGCAGCTCTTCCGCAGTCTGGCGGATGAGGGCATCTCGATCATCCTGGTTGAACATCGCGTAGAAGATGCGCTATCCATTCGGCCGGATGAGGTGTTATATATGGTGGATGGCGCCGCCAGTTACATGGGCGATGCGCACGGGTTGATGGATGTGGTCGATTACACCCAGATCAAGCTGCCCGCCGATGTGGTGCTGCGCCGCGCGCGCCAGCTTCCCAAGCCGCATTTTCAATCGGCGCTGCCGCCCCATGCCGAGGAACCGCTGGTGGCGTTTGAAAACGTCTCCTTCCGTTATTCTCCGCAGGGACCCGATATTCTGCACGATGTGAACTTTAACATCCACCCCGGTGATGTAATCGCCATTCTGGGGCACAACGGAGCCGGAAAGACCACGCTGGTCAAGCACACCCTGGGGCTGCTCAAACCCACCGCGGGGCAGGTGCTGATGCAGGGCAGGGACACACGCAAAACCACCGTGGCGCAAAATGCTCACACCATCGGTTATGTCTTTCAAAGCCCAACGCAAATGCTGTTCGCACCGTCGGTACGTGAGGAACTGGAATTTGGTCCCAACAATATCGACCGTCCCAAAGACCAGATTGAAAACGATGTGCAATGGGCCATCCACACCGTTCACCTTGAGAATGAACTGGACATGCCCCCGCTGGCGCTGTCTTTTGGGCAGCAAAAACGGGTGAGCATTGCCGCGGTGCTTGCCATGCGCTCGCGTGTGCTGGTGATGGATGAACCAACCGCCGGTCAGGATTATTGGAATTACACCGCCTTTATGGATTCAATTTTACAGATGCCCGGCTTTGACGCCGTTTTATTCATTACGCACGACCTGGACCTGGCACTGATTTACGCCAACCGCGTGATCCTGGTGGACAAAGGCCGCATCGTGGCAGACGGCACACCAACCGAGGTGCTCTCGGACGAAGAACGACTGATGCGCTGCAGGGTGCTGCCCACTTCACTCCTGCGCCTCAACCGCGATCACCTGGCGCAGACTGGAAAATTCATGCGCGCCGAAGCCCTGGCGCACATCCTGACTGAAGATAACCGGGGACCCGGGGCGGTATAACCGCCAGTCCTTGATACAACTCATTTGTCCAGTGAAGGAGTGTTTGCATGAAAAAGAGTTCGTTGTTTGCCTTTGGAACGCGCCAGGTGGTGTTCATGGCCATCGGCGCCGCCCTGTACGGTGTGCTGTCTTGGGTGACCAATATTCTGCAGATCCCCGGCGCAGCCAATGTCTCCGTCCGCCCGGCAGTGGCGCTGGTGTTCTTCTTCGGCGCTGCGTTTGGTCCGTGGGTGGGTCTGTTCACCGGTCTGGTCGGCAACATCATCGCTGACCTGCTTTCCGGTTATGGCTTCTGGATCTGGTGGGATATCGGCAATGGCCTCATGGGCTTTGTGGCCGGGTTGATCTATCCCTACATGAGCACCTTCCGCAGCCTGAAGGACCTGGCGCTGGGCGAAGTGGCCGTGGTGGTCGGCGCAGCGGTTGGCATGATGTTCGCCTCCGTGACCGAGATCTGGGTGTCTGGCATTGATTTTGCCACCACCGTGGGTGTGAACTTCCTGCCGGCATTCCTGTCCAACATTGTCAACGGGCTGATCCTCATGCCCATCCTGATGGTGGCTTACAGCGCCATCGTGCGCCGCTCGGGCCGTTAGTTTTCATCATTCAACTGCCGGGGTTGTCTGGAACATTTGCAGGACCAGACAACCCTGGCAGGGTGGGTTCACAGGGTTAACATGCTGGTCAGTTTTGGGTATCGCTTTCGCGACAGTGTCATTGAAAAGATCGATCCACGCGCGCGCTGGATTTTTTCCTTCCTGGTGCTGTTCACCATTGTCACCTTCTGGGATGTGCGCTTTCTGGCGTTCTTCCTTGTCATCGGGCTGGTGCAGTTCTTCCTTGCCCGCCTGACCTGGCAGGAAACCCGCCGGGCATGGATCTTCATCTTTGTCCTGATCACCATGATGGTGGTGGTCAACACCCTCATCACCGGCGCAGGCAACATTGCCCAGGTTGAGCAGAACGCCACACCCTTGTGGACGGTGGACATGCTCATGCCGCTGACCGGCTGGCACATCCAGTATGTTCTGACCGTTGAACGCCTGTGGTTTGCGCTGGCTCAATACGTGCGCGTGCTGTCCATCTCGGCGCTGGTCATTGCCATCCCCTTCACCATGGATCCGCGGGCTTATGGTGCAACCTTCCGCAGCATGGGCCTGGGCGACCGCGTGGCGTTTGCGCTCGACCTGGCTTTCCGCTTTGTGCCCACCCTGGTACGCGACTTTAACACCACCATGGACGCACAGCGCGCCCGTGGTTACGAGGTGGAAAAGGTCAAAGGCGGCCTGTTCACCCAGATCCGGCGGTTGGCGCCGCTGCTCATTCCGGTCACCATGAACGCCATCCTGTCCGGCGAGGACATCACCAACGCCATGGACCTGCGCGCCTTTGGGCTGCGCAAACGCAGCCTGGTGCTGGAACTAAACTACCGCTGGTGGGATTACGCCCTGATCGCCTTTGGTGTGCTGTTACTGGTGGGCGGATTGATCCTGCGCTACGGCTTCCACATCGGTGATTTCTGGGTTCCGGCGTTTTTGCTGGGGTAAAACGTGTATGCCTGTAAACTACAGGCAAGGAACTATACGTCCCAGGCGTCGATCCCTCACTCAGGACATTGCAGTTCAATAAATTCCAGCCATTCGATCATCGTCCGGGCGGTTGGGAACTCGTCCGCTTTTTCCAGATAGGTCTGCATAATTTCCCCAAAGCGGTCTGCCACCACGGCGGCAAAAACCGACCTGCCCTGTTGATCCACCGCGCCAATGTCGCGGTGCAGGCGGGCGTCCTGATCCAGCAGGTTCAGCCAGTGCGGGCGGTTCCCTTTTCGCGGCTGGCGCGGACTGATTACCAGCAGCACGGCAGTGTTGGTATCAACCTCGTCCCACAAATCATCAAACTGCTGCAACAACGCCCCCACCTGCGCCGTTCGCTCGGGCGAGTCTTCACCGGTGAAGATCAAAACCAGGTTGCGGCGGTTGCGAAAATCCCAGGCCTGATGAGACATGCCCGCAGCGTCCGGCAGGCGAAAGTTGGGCATGATCTGCCCGTTGACAATATTTAACACCGGTTCATCCACCTGCAATCTCCCTTTATACAACCCCCCAAGCACGGTTGCCCTGTGAGGGTTGCCGCCTTACAATAAATATGTACTTGTTTACAGATCGATCCTATCGTTTTCGACAACCTTTCGCAATCAGGGAGTTCCCCACCATGAACCATCCAACCCCCGCCACGCTGCCCCCGCCCCGCCCCACCCCCGGGGCCC
>DAOUGC010000042.1:0-12692 GCA_034429695.1 Levilinea sp. | reverse complement strand
ACTAATCACGCGCGCATTCGAGCACCTCCCCCATTCGCAAAGGACGCGAATGGGGGAGGAGAAAGCTCTTCCAACCCGATATTTCCACTTCCATCCACCAATCGTGCACATCTGCAAGAATCCCTCGTTTTTCGTTATCTTCATAAGATTCACACCAGAACCGCGAAGAACACCCCCTCCATTCGCAAAAAGCGCGAACAGGGGAGGAGAAAACAAAAAGGGCGCGTGGTACGCGCCCTCACTTCGAACCCAAAATTTTTCAACGGGTACCGCGCTTATCCCTTGTCCCGCGCGCGCAACCACGCCAGGAATTTGTCCGTCTCCCATGTATTGATCACCATATCAGGCGTCATCCATGCGCGGCGCGCAACCGATACCCCGTAGCGCAGCATGTCAAAATCAGCCGGTGAATGGGCATCTGTATCAATGCTGATGGGAATGCCCATGCCCGAAGCGCGCTTTGCGTGCACATCGGTCAGGTCAAGGCGGGATGGGTGGGCATTGATCTCCAGGGCAATGCCGCTCTGACTGGCAGCCTCGAACACAGCGTCCCAGTCCAGGTCGGCGCCCTCACGATTGGGCAGCAGCCGCCCTGACGGATGCCCGATGATGTCAACATGCGGGTTGCGGATGGCCTTCAACAGGCGCGAAGTGACCACCTCTTTGGGTTGGCGCAGGCTGACGTGCAGCGACGCGATCACAATATCCAGCTCAGCCAGCACATCATCGGTGAAATCCAGTTCTCCGTCAGCGCGGATCTCCATCTCCACCCCCTGCAGGATGGTGATGCTGTCGCCAAACTTGCGCCGGGCGGCTTCGATCTCCACCCGTTGCTCGCGCAGACGTTCGGGGGTCAGGCCGTTGACAATGCCAAGGCTGTAGGAATGATCGGTCACGGCAATGACACGAAAACCACGACTGCGCGCCTGTTCCGCCAGTTGCTCCACCGAAAGCACACCATCGGACCAGGTGGTGTGCGCGTGAAGTTCCATGGCGATGTCCTCCACGCGGATCAGGTTGGGCAGCCCGCCCTTGAGCGCCGACTGGATCTCACCGCGGTCCTCGCGCAACTCAGGCGGGATGAGCGGCAACCCCAGCGTGGCGTACACATCGGTCTCGCTGGCGCACGGGGTCTCCACACCTGCTTCGTCCACAAACCCGCGTTCTGAAAGCGACAGCCCGCGTTTTTGCGCCAGTTCACGCAGGCGCACATTGTGATCTTTTGACCCGGTGACAAACTGCAGCAACGCGCCAAACCGCTCCGGCGGTTGCGTCCACACCTGAATGTTCAACCCCGAGATCAGTTCAACCGATGATTTGTTTTCTCCCTGCCCCTTTACCCGCAGCACCTCGTGATGCCCGGTAAAAGCCTGCATCACCGCCGCCGGGTCGTCTGTGGCCACCACAATATCCAGATCACCCACGGTTTCCCGGCGTCTCCGCAGTGAACCGGCTGCCTCGGCTTGCTTCACCTGCGGCAGGGCGCGCAAAAATTCCAACCAGCGCTCAGCAATGGGAACAGCATTGCCCAGCATCATCCGGTGGCTGCGGCGCGAAAGCGCTGCCAGGCCTTCCAGAATGCGCTGTTCCGATTTCTCGCCCATGCCGGGCAGGTCGCGCAGCTTGCCACCCCTTGCCGCGGCTTCCAGCTCTGCCAGGCTGGTGATTCCCGCCTGCTGCCAGAACATGCGCGCCTTTTTGGGTCCCACATCCGGAACCTGCAGCAGCTCCACCAGCGTGGCAGGCACTTCGGTCTCCAGTTTTTCAAGAAAACCCAAATGCCCGGTGGTGAGCAGTTCATCGATTTTTTCAGCAATGGCCCTGCCCACACCGGGCACGTCCATCAGCCCACCAGCGGCATGAATACGGTTGATATCTTCTGCCAGGTCGCGCAGTGAATCAGCGGCTTTGCGATAAGCCAGTGTTTTGTAGATGACCTCGCCTTTAATCTCCAGCAGGTCAGCGATGCGGTCAAAGATGGCTGCCAGTTCGTAGTTATTCATTATTTATCTCCCCGCTGATATTGTACTCTGTGCCACCTGTGGTGGTCAAAGCCTCAGGTTTGCCCGGCTGCATCGTTTCTTTTGATCACCTGTTTGCACAGCGCAAAGGCTTCATCCACCGCCCGCTGAAACCCCTCCAAGGTAAGATCCCGCTTGGAGAGAAAAGCCGCACCGTACAGGCTGGATACATCGCTCATATCCAGTTGGGGCAGCCCCGTGGTGAGGATGATCGGTCGATCAGGGTAGGCTTCATGAATGCTGCGCATCAGATCGATGCCAGAAAAGGAGCCCATGCGGTAATCCACCAGAAACAGGTCGAAAGGTTCCAATCGGGCAGAATCCAACGCGCGTTCTGCATCGGGGAACCAGGTAAGGCGGTATTCGTTTGTCTGTTCAAGTAACAGGCTGAAAATGATGAAATCCTCGTCGTCGTCATCGATCATCAGGATTTTCATGCGTGCATGTGTATTTTTTTCCATCAGCATTCCCACTAGGTCGCGCAAACGGCTTCGCAGGGTTCATTCCCGTCTTTAAGATTATCTGGCTGGGGTGGTTCTCGCAGCCGAAGAATTATAGCATTGAATTGAAGCGTATCTTTATCTGTTTTGTAACATTAAATCCAATCCCCCGGCCAGGGTCCCATCCACTCCTTTGTTGCTCATGCTTCCAACGCGCGCAGGGCACGCAGCGTGACCCATTTGCTGGGCGCTTTTTTGGAACCAAAATCTCCAAGGGTCTTGCCCGCGTAACTGTATTCCATCAGCCAGTGACCCAGTGGGTTGGCTTTGGCGCGAATACCTTCCAGCAGCGGCGCCAGACGTGGGTCGGTGCGGTGACCCAGGGCAGCCAGCACTTCGGCCACTTGCAATACATCGGTCACGTAGAACACCGGAAAGCCGAACTTCCACCAACTTCCGCTGGGTTTTAATCCTTCAGGGTGAGGATAACCCACGCTCTCAGGGTGGTTGTCCAGCAGAAAATCGACGCCCATGCTGACGGCTTTTTGCGCCTGCTGGGTGCGTCGTTCCTCAGGCAGAAGTGAGAACGCCAGCAGCACCTTGACCGCGCCCCACGCGCAGGGCAATTTGTAATGCGCCCCGCAGGCGAACAGAGGCCCGCACTTGCCGGCGTAGTAACGCACGGGGGTGGTTTTATCACCCATCGGCGCAACACCATCACCGGTGTTGCTGCGCGCCATCCAGTCAATGGCCAGTTCCAGCCGGGGATCATCACAACCCAGCGCCAGCAGCGCCCAGCTCAGGTTGCCCTGCAGGCAATCCACCGTTCCGGAAGGCGCACCAGGCCCACCGGCTGAGATTTGCCCAACCGGCGTCAGACTGTGGTCCAGAAAACGGCTGCAGGCGGTGGCGATGCGTGCGTCGTTACGGCAATCAGCGCCGAGCTGAGCCAGCAAACTGAGCATCCAGACTGTTGAGGTGTACTTCGGATTGTAACCCGCGTCATCCATCACCCAGTAGCCGTCGGGGTGCATGGCATCCATCACCTCAGCGATGGGTCCTGACCGATGGGCTTTCTCCCTTGCCGTCACCAGTTGCGGGTCATCATCCGGCAGGTGCAACAGGTCCCGCAGCGCCAGGTAACGCACACCCGGGTCAGCGGGCTCCAGCAGCCAGTCCATTACTGAAAGAGAAAGTATCACACACCACCTCCTGTTCTCATTCAGTATACAACGCGGGTTGTCGTATTTATATACTGCTTCTGCGTTCCTGGGGGGCTTCGCGTTGCAAAAGAAATTTAATCGACGCCAGAACAAGGAAGGAAATGGCCATCAACAGAGCCGAAAGCGTCAGCGCGGTGGACAGGTCCATTTCAAAACCAATGTAAATGGCCAGGGGCATGGTCTGGGTGCGCCCGCTGAAATTACCGGCAAAGATGATCGTCGCCCCGAACTCACCCAGGGCGCGCGCCCAGGTGAGCACCGCGCCTGAGACAATCGGCTGCCATGCAATGGGGACCATGATATAGCGAAACACCTGCCAGCGGTCTGCGCCATCCAGCGCTGCAGCTTTTTTTAGTTCTTCATCCACCGTGGAAAAGCCAATCGCGGCTGACTTAACGTACAGAGGCGCGGCAATGAAGGTCTGCGCCATGATCACTGCTGCGGTGGTAAAGGGAATACTGAAGCCAAACAACTGGAAAAAATCGCCCAGCAAACCCTGGCGGCCAAACGCCATGAGCAACGCCACTCCTGCCACCGAGGGGGGCAGCACCGTGGGAAGGTCGATCACGGTATCCACAATGTAGTGCAGGGGGGAACGACTGCGGCACAACCAGTAAGCCACGGGTGTGCCAAAAACAAGCGTGATGATCACTGTGATGGTGGTGGTGAGCAGGCTGAGCCGAATGGCCGCCAGCACCTGTTCATTGCGCAGATTCTCCCCCACGTCGGCAAAGGACAGGCGCAGCACCACCGCCAGGATGGGCAGCAGGATGAATACGAGCAAAGGCGCAGCCAGAAACTGCCACACCTCCAGGCGGCGGGCGGAACCCACAGGTTGGGGGGCATTGGATTGAGGGGGGGTTATGCGAAGAAATTCGGTTCGCATGTTTCCAACCACTGCGACAGCATGGCCAACTGACGAATGCGCAGGTCAAGTGACAGCCGATTGAATACCTGCTGCTCGGGGATCGCTGCCATGCGCTGCTCCAGTTTTTCCAGCGCGGCGCGAATGGCTGTCTCCTGTTCCTGCATCAGGTGGACAGGCAGGTCTTCTGAGATCTGGCAGGCAAAGAACATGCGGGTGAGAAACTCAATCCGCAGCGCGCGCACGCTGCACGGCGAGGGCGAGTACAACCATGCTTCAAACTGCTGTCGTCCCAGCGGGGTTAGTTGAAACAGGCTGCGCGGGGGCAGGGGCGGTTGATCCTGCCGGCTGGACTCCACCAATCCTTCCCGCTCCAGTCGTTTGAGCAGGTTGTATGCCTGGTTCTGCGGGATGCGCCACACCTCGCGCAGATTGGTTTCCAGGCGGCGGTGAAGTTCGTAACCATGCAACGGCTCAAAATACAAAAAGCCCATCACGGCATATTGTGGGGCAAGTTCACGCAGGTGAGCGGCGTCATCAGTCATGGCTTTGCCTATCCATACTCATTCAGAGAGTATATCATAAACCAGTGTTGGCTCCATTGATACGCCCTGCCAATGAGACCGTATCGGCGGGGCACACTGTTGGCAGGGTTCACCCGCCACATTCTATTCATTTTGTATGCTTTCAAGTATACTGTTGTCATCGCAGCGGAGAGTGGACCCAAATGCAACAACTCTGGCAAGGCATCATCGAAGGCTTGCGCCTTTTACTCACCGGAGACACCACCCTCTGGCAGATTATCGGTGTTTCGGCACAGGTCAGTGGCATTGCCCTGGTGATTTGCGCCGTGATCGGTGTGCCGCTGGGTGCGGTGCTCGGGCTGGTACATTTCCGGGGCCGCCGTGTGGTGCGCGCCATCATCTACACCGGCATGGGTCTGCCGCCTGTGGTGGTGGGGCTGGCCGTCTATCTGTTCCTCTCCCGCAGCGGGGTGCTGGGTGGGCTGAATCTGCCCTGGGTGCCGCCGCTGTTTACAGTACCCGCCATGATCATCGCCCAAATCATCATTGCCCTGCCGGTTGTGGTGGGGTATACCATGTCGGCTGTGGAAGAAGTGGACCCCAACCTGCGCCTGCAGTTGCGCTCGCTTGGGGCGGCTCCAGCCCAGGTGACGATTGCTGTGCTGTCTGAAGCGCGTTCAGGTGTGATTGCCGCACTGGTGGGCGGGTTTGGCTCAATCATCTCCGAGGTGGGCGCAGTGATGCTGGTGGGCGGCAACATCGCCGGTTCCACCCGGGTGCTCACCACAGCCATCATGCTGGAAACACGCCAGGGCAACTTCGGGCTGGCAGTGGGGCTGGGCATCGTCCTGATTCTGCTTGCATTTCTGATCAACGCCGGTGTGGCGCAACTGCACGGAAAGGGCCGCTGATCATGCCACCCGTCTATCGTCTCGAAAACGTGGTCAAGACCTATGATGGGCGCAGCGTGGTGCAACTGGCAGACCTGCAGGTGCAACCGGGCGAGATATTGGCAGTGGTGGGTCCCAGCGGGGCGGGCAAATCCACCCTGTTGCGGCTGTTAAATTTCCTCGAATACCCCACCAGCGGGCGCCTGTGGTTTGAAAACGCACTCATCACCCCCGCGCTCTCCCTTGCTGAGCGGCGGCGGGTTTGCACGGTTTTTCAGCATCCGGCCCTGCTGAATGCCAGCGTGGAGAACAACGTGGCATACGGGCTAAAGTTGCGCGGGCAGCACGACAGTCACAAGGTGGTGCCGGCTGTACTGGAACGCATGGGGTTGCTTGACCTGCGGCGCGCGCCTGCCCGCACCCTCTCTGCCGGCGAAGCCCAGCGGGTTGCCCTGGCGCGCGCCCTGCTCACCCGTCCGGATGTACTGCTGCTGGACGAGCCCACCGCCAATCTCGATCCTTACAACATCGGTTTGATCGAGGAGGTGGTGCGCGAGACCAACCGCGGCCAGGGAACCACCATGGTGCTGGTGACGCACAATATCTTTCAGGCAAAACGACTGGCGCACCGCACCGCATTGATGTTGCGCGGTGAGTTTATCGAGATCACCGATACCCTTGAGTTTTTCGACCACCCCGCCGACGAGCGCACACGCGCTTTTGTGGCCGGGGAGTTGATTTACTAACCAGAAAGTCAAAATGGAGCGAGAAAAATGAAGAAGAAACTGTTGTTCTTGTTGAGCCTGCTGGTATTGATCTCCATGCTGGCTACCGCGTGCACGCCCGCCGCTCCGGCTGTGGAGTCGGAAGAGCCTGTCGCTGAAGAACCCGCTGCTGAGGAACCCGCCGCCGAGGAACCCTCCGCCGAGGAGCCCGCCGCCGAAGAAGCCACCCCGGCCGAGTTGATCCTCGCCACCACCACCTCCACCCAGGACTCCGGTCTGCTGGATTACCTGCTGCCCAAGTTCGAGGAAGAATTCAATGTGAAGATGAATGTGATCGCGGTTGGTTCCGGCCAGGCACTGCAGATGGGCATGGACGGCGACGCCGACGTGTTGCTGGTGCACTCACCCGCCAAGGAAAAAGAGTTCATGGAAGCCGGTCACGGCGTGCGCCGCGAAGACGTGATGTACAACGACTTCGTTCTGGTGGGTCCTGAAGGCGACCCTGCCGGCATTTCCGGGCTGGAGAGCGCCAAGGATGCACTGGTTGCCATCTCCACCGCACAGGCTCCGTTTGTGTCCCGTGGTGACGAATCGGGTACGCACAGCAAGGAACTCAGCATCTGGAAGGCTGCTGAGATCGAACCTGCCGGTGACTGGTACGTTTCCGCCGGTCAGGGCATGGGCGCTGTATTGACCATGGCCAATGAAATGGGCGCTTACACCCTGTCTGATCGCGCCACCTTCCTTGCCCAGCAGGAAAACAATACCGGGCTGGTGATCCTGATGGAAGGCGACAAAGCCCTGTTGAACCCCTACGGTGTAATCGCAGTTGACCCTGCCAAAAACCCCGATATCAAGAACGACCTTGCCAATCAGTTCATCGACTGGTTGATCTCGGTTCCCACCCAACAGATGATCGAGGATTTCAAGAAGGAAGAGCTTGGGCAGTCGTTATTCTTCCCCTCTTCCCAGCTTTGGCTGGACAGCCAGTAAGTCGCAAGCGTTACCATCAACAACAGGGTTGCCCGATCCCGGACAGCCCTGTTGTTTTTAAGAGTCCTTCCCCCTGGCGGCTGAACGGAAGGGACCGAATGGACGGGCTGCTTCTTTGACGGTTCTTGCAGGGTGTGCCATCACGGATGGAGAAGATCCCCCTGCCTGCCCATGCACGTTTCCTTTTTTGATGGTTCACTGTGGAAATCCCGTGGAAGACCAGCCTCAATGCTTTAACTTCCGCAGGGCATGGTCGGCTTCCTGGCGTACCAGCGCGTTGCGGTCCGTCAACATGGCGTTGACCGGCTGAATGGCGCGCGGGTCGCAACTCTCTCCCAGGAAGGAGACCGCCATGATGCGCACCTCGGGATGATTGTCTTTGAGGGCTTCGATCAGAATGGGAACGCCGGGTCTGCCAATGGCATGGATGACCTGCTTGATCGCCCCCACCAGCGCCACGGGTATCTCCCCCGGGTTGCGTTTGAATACGTCCATCAACGCCCGCACAGCACCCGGTCCACAGCGGATCAGCGCCTCGGCAGCCGCCCTGCGGGTTTGCAGGTTTTCAAGCGCGCGCACCAGTCCGCGAATATCCTGTTTGCTTTCCAGCCGGGCAATGTCTGGTGGTCCAAAAAACGACATTGGAACCCTCCTCGGTCGGGTGAAAAACCCCATTGTTTCCCGATTTTGGCCGCCATGCCGTCTGATATGTCCGGGATGATTACCTGTTTCATCTTTATTGTAGCATTTGGGGGCATGGTTTCAAGAGCGAATCGGGTTGTGGTCGGCAACCCACGCCACCCACCATCTTCCTCCCACTTCCCACTTTTCTGATATAATCGCCGTAATGATTTACGTCAACCGCGTTGCCCAAACCCTGCTGTGCATTGGTGTGCGTGGCTTTATCCCCACCTCTCCGTCTATTAACGCGCCTGTTGCCCGGAGAGGATAACCTTTTTTCACCTTAAATTACCCTTTACCGCCGCAGGCCTTCACCTGCGGCGGTTTTTTTTATTTTGTACACGGAGTTTGTCACATGATCTCGATCCAGTTTTCCAACGTCAGCCTGGTGCTGGGAGCCCGCACCATTTTTGCCAACCTCGCCTGGGAGATCCACTCGGATCACAAAATCGGCCTGATCGGGCCAAACGGGGCGGGCAAATCATCACTGCTCAAGCTGATCACCGGTGAGTACACCCCCGAGCCGGGCGGCGGCGTGATCCGCGCGCGCAAGGAAGGGCGTCCGGTGAGCATCGGCTACCTGCCCCAGCATCCCGAATTTGACCCCACCGCCACGGCTTACTGTCTGGCGCTGCAGGGCAACCCGCGCATGGCAGACCTGGAAAACGAACTGGCCGCCGTGGAAGCCAGCCTGGCTGATCCTGCCATCTACAACCATGAAAAACGCCTGACGCGCGCCATTGAGCGGCAGCAGGAATTGCTGGAGGAATACCAGCGCAACGGCGGCGAGCAGTACCCGCAGCGCGTGCGCGACCTGTTGACCGGGTTGGGGCTGCCCGAAAGCGACCTGGACAAGCCGGTTGGCGTGCTCTCCGGCGGGCAGAAAAAGTTGATCGGACTGGCGCGCCTGCTGCTATCAGAACCGGATGTGCTGCTGCTGGACGAGCCGGATAACCACCTGGACCTGGCTGGCAAACTGTATCTGGAGCGCCTGATCCAGCGTTATCCCGGTTCGGTGGTGATCGTGTCTCATGACCGCTACCTGCTGGACGCGGTGGTCACCCATATTGCCGAGCTGGAGGACGGGCGCATCAGCGTGTTCACCGGCGATTATTCCGCCTACATGCTCGACAAGCAAACCCGCCTGGCGCGCCAGGAAACGTTGTTCCAGATCCAGCAGCGCCAGATTGCGCGCATTGAAGCCGCCATCAAGCGTTACGCCATCTGGGCAAAAGTTTACGACAACGAAAAGTTTGCCAAACGCGCCCAGTCCATCCAAAAACGGCTGGACAAGATGGATCGGCTGGACAAACCCGTGCTGGAACGCCGCCGCATGGGGTTGCAACTCAACGGCTGGCGCGGTTCAACCCGCGTGCTTGAATTGCAGGATGTACACAAGAGCTACGGACCGCGCTGCGTGCTGGACGGCGTTGACCTGCTGCTGGAACACGGCGAGCGGGTGGGCATCATTGGCCGCAACGGTACGGGCAAGTCGGTGCTGTTTCGTCTGGTGATGGAGATGGAGACGCCCGACCAGGGTGAGATCATCGTGGGACCCAGCATCAAGACCGCCTACTACGCCCAGGAACATGACACGCTGGACATGGACCAGACCGTGCTCGAAGCGGTTCGCTATGCCGGCAGCATGAATGAGAGCAACGCGGTCAGCTTTCTGGGACGCTACCTGTTCACCTACCGGCAGGCGTCGCAGAAGATCCGCGAGCTTTCCGGCGGCGAGCGCAGCCGGCTGCAACTGGCTTTGATTGTGCTTTCAGGGGCAAATTTCCTGCTGCTGGATGAGCCCACCAACAACCTTGATATTGCATCGGCTGAGGTGCTGGAAATGGCACTGGCTGAGTTTGAAGGAACCGTGCTGATCATCTCGCACGACCGCTATTTCCTCGACCAGGTGGTGGATCGCCTGCTGGTCCTGGAGGACGGCAGGGTCACCAGCCACCTGGGAGGTTACAGCGATTACCTGAACGAGATCCGGGTTTCAGCCTGACGCGGGCTGCCTAGTTGAACCACTCGTCCGGTGCGTGCAGGCTGGGGTCTGCCTGGTACAGCGCCCACATGCCTTCCACATCCGCCTCTGCTGACATGCGCGCGGCGTGCTCGATCTGTTCGTTCTGCGCTGGCGTGTAATCGACGGTGGATGTGGTGGACATGATGCCCCAATCATCCCACGGCAGGGGTTCAAAGCGGTTGAAGGACAGAATTTCGCGGTGCAGGTTGCCGCGGATGAAATCCCACCCGTGCCATTGAAAGATGCCGAACTGTTCCGGTTTGGCTTTGCCCTGCTTGCACATCTGCCATGCCTCACCAGCCACTATGAACCTGCCCTTCGGCATGTCCAACGGGTCGAAGTCCAGGTGCAGACGTTCCTTCATCAAATCATCGAGCTGCGCGTCCACCATCACCCAGCGTTCCTGTGCCGGGTTCCAGTACTCAGCCACCCAGTGATCCTCATACTTGCCGGGGGTGAAGTACGCCCCAAAACCGCAGCGCGAGCGGGCAGCAATGCCCTTGTGGCGCAGGATCGAGACGATCATGACGGTGAAGTCGCGGCAGTTGCTCACCAGCTTGCGCTCACCGCTGCGTTCCCCGGTCAACGGGCGGTTGTCCAGCTCAAGCAGGCGCGCCAGCCGTTTGACCATCGGGCGCAGGTTGGTCTCTGCGTTGGCGCGTTCTTCGGGGATGTTCAACCCGTAAGCCTGCAGCCACCAGCGGTGCACGGTCAACTTTTGCAGCGCCTTCACCAGCTCACCCACGTCGGACGGCAGCACATCCAGCAGTGAAGCGTAAGGACCGGGGTCGGTCATGCGGCTGTGTCCGGTATAATAGGACACAATCTGGTTGGTGTCAGTGATCATATCCACCTCCTGAGTGTGAACCCAGTGTACACCCTCCGGTGAGGGGAGAGTCAAGTACCAATCCATCCCGGATGGATGAGAAGTTCTTAATCCACCGCCATCATATTGTGCGTCAGGAACAACACAGACAGCGCCATGCCACCCATCACCCGTTTCCCCATTTTTATTCGTTTGCTCGCCCTGCAAGGCGGGGCGGCGCTGGTCTGGTATTTCTGGAAGCCTTCCGAACCGGAAAATATACTGCTGATGGGGCTTTCAGCACCGCGTTTGGTGGTTGGAACCGCATTCACGATACTAATAATCGGCTTGCTGTGGCTGTCCATCAGCCGCGCAAACTGGCTGGCGCGCCAGCGGGAATGGCTGGATGAGAAATTATCGGATGGCTCCCGCGCGGTGTGGTTTGCAATCGGGCTGGGGCTGGGGGCGTTGTTCTTTGCCGGGGCATACCTGTTCACATGGCTGTTCTTCCCGGCGCACCTGCGCGCCATGTTTGCCTGGCTGGGCTTTGTCATGCTGGAGAGCGCCATGCTGGGCGCGTGGCTGTTCCCGCACGCGTTCCGCGGCGCATGGCGGCGCTGGTGGACCAGCCTGGCGTTCTGGCGGGGGTGGAACCGCGCACAACTGGCCACGCTGTTGATCATGGTGGTGATGGGGCTGGCGTATTTCCTGGCATTTGTGCCTGACAATTTCGGTTACAACCCGCGCACCGGCAGGTGGACCGACATGAACACCGACGAGGAAATGACCTACATCCCACTCAGTCAGATGTTTGCCCCGGCGGATACGCTGTCTGAACGGCTGTACTACCTGGTGGTGTACGAGGATTACCATTACGGCTACCCATTTTATGCCGTCTCGGCGCTGGCGCTGCTGCCCAACTGGCTGGCGTACGGCGATACATTGATGGAACACTGGCTGGTCAACGTGTTTGTGCTGCGCATGGTGCTCAATATCCCGCCGGTGCTGATCGCCGCCGGGTTGATGAGCTGGGTGTTTACGCGCTTCCGCAGACCACTTTACGCGCTGGGATTGTTTGCGCTGGTGCTCAGCATGCACGCCTTTGTGGGGCATAATTTGCGCTTCTGGCACCCTGATGCACTGGTGGTGCTGTTCAGCGCGTTGACCCTGTTCCTGCTGGATCGGGATGATCAGCGTTACGGGGTGAATTTTTACCTGGCTGCGGCTGCCTGTGGACTGGCCGCCGGAACCAAATTGTTCGGCTTCTTCTTTGCCCTGGCCATCCCGGTTTACATCCTGTGGGGTGTGGTCAACCGGCGCATTGGCTGGCGGCAGGCGTTGATCAGCGCGGCTGGCTTTGTGGCGGTGCTATTGTTTGTGTTTGTGGTCAGCAATCCGTTCCTGTTCCATTCAGCCGCCCGCGAGCGCGCCTGGGCGATCATGACCGAGAAGACCGGCGAGCTGGATCAGGGGTATGCCTACGACCCGGACGGCATCTA
>DAOUGC010000041.1:0-2071 GCA_034429695.1 Levilinea sp. | reverse complement strand
CGTCAAACACAGGCGCATCGCCAAAATCAATCAACTGGTCCAGGCTGTAATCCACCAGGTGCTGGCGCAACTTCTCCCCATACGCTGAACGGAAATATTTATTGGATGAAATAAACGTCAATGCGCCGTTGTCCCGCAAAATCTCCAGACCACGCTCATAGAAATAAACATACAGGTCAGCCGTGCCGGTGAAACAATCAAACTGGCTTTTCAGATCGTTTTTTATTGCGGTTATGCGTTCGGCGCGCACATACGGCGGGTTGGCAATCACAATATCAAAACCACCCTGCCGCCGGAACACCTCGCTGAAATAAATGCGGAAATCAAAGCGGGTGAAGCGGGCGGTCAGGGTTCCCAGAATGCGGTCAATTTGGGCGCGCAGTTGCGCCTTGCTGGCGCGGTCGGTGGCGGTTTGATACTGCTCCTTGAGCGCCTCCACCTCGCCTGCCATGTATCCCTGGTTTACACTCTGCAGGGAACTGCCACATACAATTTTATAATCCAGGTTGGGCAAGGGTTGGATGGTCTGAAAATCGTCCTCATCCACCACCAGCGAGAGCCACAGGCGCAGGCGGGCAATGTCCACCGCTGATGCGTCAATATCCACCCCGTACAGGCTGTGTTCAATGGCGTGGCGTTTAAAGGCATACGCGCTGCGCCCCCCGGCAGGCAGGTAGGTACTCAGCACGCTGCGCACTTTGACAATCTCGGTCATCATGCCCACCAAAAACGCCCCCGAGCCAACCGCAGGGTCGCAGATCAACACATCTGCCAGGGAGCTGTCCAGTTGGGCGGCGTTGCGGCGGATTTCTTCCGGCATCAGCGGGTCGTAGGCAACCTTACCTTCCTCCACGGCGGAATCCTGTGCCACGGCGCTCTCGCCATAACGGATGAAAAATTCAAGGTTGCGGCGGTCCACCACCGGCGCGTATTGCTCCATGCTCAATGCACTTTGCACGGGCGGCGGCGCGCCAAACAACTGTCCCTGCTGGGGGTCCACCGGTGTCAGCGGGGCTTCGCGCCGGTTGAGGCGCGTATCCAGATAATTAATCAACGATTCCTGGCACATGTAGTGCACAATTTCACGCGGGGTATAAAAGGCGCCCTTCGATTTGCGATCCTGCACATCCAGCAGGTTTTCAAACACCTTGCCAAGCATCTCAGGGTCCACGGCCACTTCACGTTCCAGCGGCTCGTCCTCGCGCACGGTAAAGTTGTACAGGTTGAAAGTTGTAAAAATCTCGCCAAAAATATCGTCGCTGATGCACACATCCGTGTTTTGCCAGTCGTAGCCGTTGGTGGGTTCAAACAGGCCGCCGTTCAGGAAAGGGATGTGGCAATTGAGCGGCGTGTAAAAGTCATCCGCGCGTTTTACGGCCAGGGCTTCGTAAAACAGGGGTTCCAGCAGGTCGTTAAAGAAATTGACTCCTTCCTGCCGGTGCTGATACAACTCTTGCAGGAAATTGCGCGGCCCGCTGCCCCATGCGCGGCCGCTCTGTACGCCCAACCAGCCCTTCTTTTGCAGAAAATACAGGAACACAATCTGCCCGAGCAGCTTTTTGGCAAACCCGCCGGTGTCAATCTGGCAGCGTTCAAATTCGGCACGCACCTTTTGGTCACGTGCAAGAATGTTCACCAGTTCATTTTTGAGCTTCTCAAACAGCCCGTGATATTGCTCAAAGAACTCACGGGTGATCGATTCGATATTAAAGGCGTTTTCAATATCCGCCAGGCTGGGGTCGGCCTGGCTGTTTTGCAAAATGGGGTAAAGTTGTTGCTGGGCGGTATGGTTGGGTTCATTAACGCCCACCAGAAAAGAATAACGCCTGGGAGGGGGTAATACTACTTTTATTCTCTCCCGTCCGGATTCATCCGGACGGGTGGTGTAATCAATGCGTACAAACGAAAAACGCCAGTCGTCGGGGTCATCGGCCACAAATGCCGCCAGACCGGCATTCTTTCCACCACGGTTTTTAAGATAATCGACAATAAAACTGCGCTGTATGCCGCGCGCCCGATCCAGCGAAACCCCAGGCTGCAGGTACACCACCATCACATCCATCTTCATGCC
>DAOUGC010000040.1:0-5021 GCA_034429695.1 Levilinea sp. | reverse complement strand
TACCCGGCTACTGGCTGCCCATCTGGTCGCTCAACAGGTGGAAGACGCCAATTAATCGATAACTTTTTGGAGACTATTTCTGTCCTGCTCTCTTTTTCAGATACTTTTCGTACATCTGGCTGGCATTTAATATTACAAGACCCAGGGGATCATCCAAAGGCCAACCATCAGTAATGTAATAGCCCAGACCTGTATCCCTCACTTCTTGATGACGTTCTGGATCTTCCACGTTCAACCGCATCCTTTTGAGGATGGACATGATCTTAATCAGCACTTCCTTATTCAATGGATCGGAGCGCAGAATATTCACATGTTCAATTTCGTTCTTAACATTAAGAATCGCATCATCAATGATTTTTATAACATTTTCTTGATTGTATATCATGACACTCTGCCCCCGGCAGGCTGGGATGGGAATGCGCTGCGACAGTATGGAAATCCCAATCATTTATTGTCGCACACCTTTATAAAATAATCGCGCCAAACTCATCAAAAAAACCAATAATGATCGCGCTATAATTCGCTTTACCCATGAAACCAAAACGCTTGTTCCTCTTCATTCTCTTTGCCGTTTTCCTGCTGGGCTTTGCCCCGCGGCGCAATGCCACCCCGGCTGAGCTGGTGGAGTGGACAAATCAGTTGCGCGTGGCATACGGGTTGAAGGCGCTTGAGCCAAACAGTTACCTCGAGCGCACCGCTCAGGAGACGGCGGACATCATGGCGGCAAACGGCATGACCGGCCACATCGGCGGCGTGGCTGACCGCCTGGCCGCGGCCGGGTATGGCGGTGGTGTGACCGTGTACGCCACGGAGAACATCATGACCGGCACCGACCTGACCGCTGAGGAAATTGTCACCATGGCATGGGCTGATGACACCCACAGCATCCCGGTCAAAAATCCCATCTATTGCGATATCGGCGCGGGGGTGGCCACCGATGCAGAGGGGGTCTCTTACTACGTGCTGCACGCGGCATATTCCGATAAACGCTGGTGCGGGCCGTACATCTCGCCAGACGGATCGCTGCTGCCGTGGGCGTACACCGCCACTGCGGCCATCCTCACTGCCACGGGCGCACCCAAAGCCGGAACGCCCGACCCCAACGCCACCGTTGACCCCTTCGATACCTCGCAATGGATCCTCACCGTGCGCACCGTCACCCCCAACCCCGACGGTGTGCTGGTCCACGAGGTGAAGTTTGGGCAGTCATTGTGGAGCATCGCCACGGCCTACGGCACAACCGTCAAAGCCATCCAGAATATCAACGGCATCAGTGAGGACTGGCAGACGGTCTACTCGGGCCAAAAGCTGATCATCCCCACCTCGCTCACCCCGCATCCCACCGACACGCCGGCGGCCACGCATACCCCCACCACGGGCCAGGGCGTGGCGCTGGTGTCAGCCTCCACCGCCACCGCCAGCCGCGCGCCGGTCACATCTGCCACGCCATCCCCTGTAAACAAACCCACCCCGCCGGATACCGACAGCCTGGTGCGCACTGCCATCTGGGTGGTGGCCGGGCTGGGCGTGGTGTTGATCCTCGGCGGGCTGCTGCTCAAGGGCGGTCGTTCCGCATAACCCACCCATCCACCTTCCCCACAGGAGACCCATCATGAAAGTCCTCTTTATCGGCGGCACCGGCATCATCAGTTCGGCCAGCTCCCGTCTGGCGCTGCAGCGCGGCATCGAGCTGCACCTGCTTAACCGCGGGCAGACCACCAAACGCGAGCTTCCGGCGGGCGCGGTGGTGCTCAACGGCGACATCCGCAACCCGGCCAGCGTGCGCGCCGCGCTGGGTGATCACGAATACGACGCCGTGGTGGACTGGGTGGCTTTCACCCCGGAGCATATTCAGACCGATATTGACCTGTTCGCGCAGCGCACAAAACAGTACATGTTCATCAGTTCGGCTTCGGCCTACCAGACCCCGCCCGCCTCGCTGCCCGTCAGCGAGTCCACCTTGCTGGACAACCCCTTCTGGCAGTATTCACGCAACAAGATCGCCTGCGAGGAGCTGTTGGTGCGCAATTACCGCTCTGACAAATTCCCCATCACCATTGTGCGCCCATCGCACACCTATGATAAGACCCTGCTGCCCATGGAAGGCGGCTGGACGGTGGTGGACCGCATGTTGCGCGGCGCGCCAGTATTGATCCACGGCGACGGCACATCCTTATGGACATTGACGCATCACGTCGATTTTGCCGTCGGGCTGGTGGGGCTGCTGGGCAACCCGCACGCCATCGGTGAGACGGTGCACATCACCTCGGATGAGTGGTTAAACTGGAACCAGATCTTCGAGACCGTGGCTTCCGCTGCCGGGGTGAAGAAGCTGGATGTGGTGCATGTGACGTCCGACCTGATCAACGCCTTCGACCCCGACTGGGGCGCGGGTTTGCTGGGCGACAAGAGTGCCAGCATGATCTTCGACAATTCCAAGATCAAACGTCTGGTTCCCGACTTCTGCGCCGCGATCCCGTTCGCGCGCGGGGCTGAGGAAATCATCGCATGGTACCGCGCCGACCCCGCCCGTCAGGTGGTTGACGCTGATTTCAACGCCATGTGCGACCGCATCATCACCGCCGCGCGTTCGGCATTCCCAGGGTAGGCCGTCATGCGACGCATCATCATTGATACCGATACCGCTTCAGATGACGCTGTTGCGCTGATCATGGCGCTGCGCGAGCCGGATGTAAAGGTGGAAGCCATCACCGTTGTGGCTGGAAACGTGCCGCTGCCACTGGCGGTCAAGAACGCGCTCATCTCGGTGCAGATGGCAGACACTTACTGCCCACCGGTATACGCTGGCATGGCAAAACCGCTGCTGCGCAAACTGTTCAGCGCCGAGTACGTGCACGGTTCAGACGGCATGGGCGAAATGAACCTGCCCGAGCCGATCCTGCAGCCAGCCGCCGGACACGCTGTGGACGCCATGCTGAACCTGATCGAAGCCGACCCGGCCGACCTGGAATTGATCACGCTGGGGCCGCTGACCAATGTGGCCATGGCCTGCCTGAAAGCGCCAGAGACGATGCGCAAGCTCAAACGCATCACCATCATGGGCGGCGCAGGACTAGGCCCGGGCAACATCACGCCGGTGGCTGAGTTTAACATCTATGTCGACGCCGAGGCCTGCGCCGTGGTGCTGGAGAGCGGCATACCGCTGTATTTTGTCGGCTGGGATGTCTCGATGGGTACCGCCTTCATCACCCCTGAGGACATGCAGCGCATGAACGCCAGCGGCCTGCCTGCGGCGCAGTTCTGCGTGCGTTGCAACGAATCGCTGCGCCTGTTCAACCTCAAGGAGCTGGGCAAACAGGGCTTTGACCTGCCCGACCCGGCCACCATCGCCGCCGCGCTTTATCCTGACCTGGCCCCTGGTGGAATGGACGTTTTCGCCAGTGTTGAATATCGCAGCGAGTTGACCTACGGGCAGTTGATCTTTGACTCGCTCAACCTGCTCAACCGCCCACCCAATGCCCGCCTGTGCACATCACTGGACGGCCCCGGGTTCAAGGCTAAGCTGTTTCAATTGCTGGGGATGGGGTAGGAAGAGGACAGAGGACAGAGGACAGAAGTCTGAGGTCAGTTGACAGTTGAGCGCCAGCATCGCTGGCGCTTTTTGCCACCCACAGTGGATGTTGCCGGAACAGATCGGCGGATGCGGCCCGTGAGGGACCGTCAACTGCGGGTCGCTTCTCTGCCTGATTGATCCTGTAGGGGCTGGGCGGGAGGAACCACAATAATCCACCGTTACGATCATAGCCCAGCCCGCGAGAACCAAATAAAAACGAAGAACGCGGAAGTGAAATTTGGATTGCGGCGTTTTCGTTCATTCGTGTGATATTCGTTGACGGCAACCGTCCGTGAAGGACCATCAACGAATTTGAACGAATAAACGAATGACGGATCTTTGCCGGTTGCATGGAACCGTCCGGGAGGAACCATCAACGGATGAAGAACACGGAAGTGAAATCTGGATTGCGGCGAATTCGCTCATTCGTGTGATATTCGTTGATGGCTGATCCATACTTGATTTTTCGTGTAATTCGTCCGTTCGTGCCATTCGTGATAAAACCCCGTATATTACAACCGACACCTGTCCTCTGATTTCTGACCTCTGACCTCTGTCTTCTGCTACAATCAAATCATGCCCATCACACCCTTTGCCAGACTCGTCACATCCTCACCAGCGCCGCTGGCGCTGCCGATTGGCGTGTACGCCGGGCTGGAAATGACCGGCCGCTCTGTACGCGCCGCCGTCACTGATGCAGAAACCCAGGCCGCTGCCGTGCTGGCGATCCATGATCGCTTCAACACCCCCGCCCTGCTGACCGCCATGGATCTCTCCGCTGAGGCGGAAGCCTTCGGCTGCACCATCCGCATGGATGAGGACGAGATCCCCACCGTCACCGGGCGGCTGGTGATCGACTCCGCCGGTGTGCACGCGCTGCATGTACCAAAACCGGGCGCGGCACGCACAGGGGTGCATCTCGAAGCAGCGCGCCTGCTGGCGGCTGCATCCCGAAACATGCCGGGCAACCCGCCGGTGCTGGGCGGTGTCATCGGCCCCTTCTCGCTCGCCGGGCGCTTGTTTGGCGTCTCCGAGGCGCTGGAAGCCACCCTCGCCGACCCGGACACCATCACCCTGCTGCTCGACAAGGCCGCTGAGTTCCTGACCGCCTACGCGCTGGAGTTCAAACAGGCTGGTGCGGCGGGCGTGATCATGGCTGAGCCGGCAGCGGGTCTGCTCTCGCCGCGCGGGCTGGCGCGTTTCTCAGCACCTTACGTGCGGCGCATCATCGAAACCGTGCAGGATGAGACCTTCGGCGTGATGCTGCACAATTGCGGCGCGCGCATCAATCACCTCAACGCCGTGCTGGAGTCCGGCGCCGAGGTCTACCATTTTGGCGAGCCGATGGATCTGCCCGCCGCGCTGGAGCGTGTGCAGGGCAGCGTGATCATCGGCGGCAACCTGGACCCCACCGCCATCTTCCACGGCGGCGACCCTGCCCGTGTGA
>DAOUGC010000039.1:0-8459 GCA_034429695.1 Levilinea sp. | reverse complement strand
CTGCGCATTCGCTTATCCCCGGAGGGGAGAGGAGTGTGCCTTCTCCCTGGCAGGGAGAAGGTGACGGCACGGCGAAGCCGTGTCCGCCGGATGAGGGTAAGGAATACCTGGCACAACCGGGTAATCAATTTTGTTCCAGTTCAGCCCGCCCCTCACCCAGCCTCTCCCCTCCGGGGAGAACAGTGTTCCTTCTCCCTGGCAGGGAGAAGGTGGCGGCACGGCGAAGCCGTGTCCGTCGGATGAGGGTAAATCCCACATTGAACCGGCGAAACATATTCAGCCCGCCCCTCACCCGGGCGAATGCTGTGCATTCGCTTATCCCCGCAGGGGAGAGGCGTGTTTCCTTCTCCCATTCAAGAAGAAGGATGAGGGAGAGCCGAATGCCAAAAAACTCAAAAGGACCATCCGATGCTGCGGATGGTCCTTTTTTGCTCGCCTGTCTTTCAGGCGTGTATCCCAACTGTTTGCTGAATGGGTTGGGGCGCTACTCGGTGTCGCGAAATTCGCCTTCCACCACGTCGGGGCCTGCTTCGCCCGTACCCTCACCCGGTGATTGGGCGCCATCGCTGCCGCCGCCCCCCTGCGCCGATTGCATTGCCCCCTGCAGGGTGCGTTCAAGCGCCTCCACCTGGGTGCGAATGCCGTTGAGGTTATCCCCCGCCACCGACTGACGCAGTGCATTGGCCTGGCTTTCGATCTGCCCGCGCACGTCTGGCGCGATCTGCCCGCCCTGTTCCTTGAGCAGTTTGTCAGCCTGATACAGCAGGTTATCGGCCACATTACGTGCCTCAGCCAATTCACGCCGGCGCTGATCCTCGCCCTGGTTGCGCTGGGCTTCCTGCACCAGCTTCTCAATCTCGCTCTTGTCCAGGTTGGTGGAAGCAGTGATGGTCACACGCTGTTCCTTGCCGGATGCCTGATCGCGCGCCGATACGTTAAGGATGCCGTTCGCGTCAATATCAAAGGTCACCTCAATTTGCGGCAGGCCGCGCGGCGCGGGTGGGATGCCATCCAGCCGGAAGCGTCCCAGGCTCATGTTGTCGGTAGCCATGGGGCGTTCGCCCTGCAGCACGTGCACGTCCACGGCGGTCTGGTTGTCCTCAGCAGTGGAGAACACCTGGCTCTTGCGTGCCGGAATGGTGGTGTTGCGCTCGATCAGGGGGGTCATCACGCCGCCCAGGGTCTCAAGACCCAGTGAGAGCGGGGTCACGTCCAGCAGCAGCACGTCCTTCACCTGGCCTGAGAGCACACCGGCTTGAATGGCAGCGCCGATCGCCACCACCTCGTCGGGGTTCACGCCGCGGTTGGGGTCCTTGCCGGTCAGGGAGCGCACCAGTTCCTGCACCATGGGCATGCGCGAAGAGCCGCCCACCAGCACCACTTCGGCAATGTCACCGGCCGCCATGCCGGCGTCCTTGAGCGCGTTGTTGAACGGGCCGCGCAGACGTTCCACCAGGTCAGCGGTCATCTGTTCAAAGCGCGAACGGCTCAGGCGCACCTGCAAATGTTTGGGTCCTGATGCATCAGCGGTGATGTAAGGCAGGTTGATCTCGGTTTCCATCATGCTGGAGAGTTCAATCTTGGCTTTCTCGGCGGCTTCGCGCAGACGCTGCAACGCCTGGCGGTCCTGGCGCAGGTCAATGCCCTGCTCGCGTTTGAACTCGTCCGCCGCCCAGTTGACGATGCGTTCATCCCAGTCGTCGCCGCCCAGATGGGTGTCGCCGCTGGTGGATTTCACCTCAAAAACGCCGTCGCCCACTTCGAGGATGGAAACGTCGAACGTGCCGCCGCCCAGGTCGAACACCAGGATGCGCTCGTTGGTCTTGCGCTCCAGGCCGTACGCCAGTGCGGATGCGGTGGGTTCGTTGATGATGCGCAGCACTTCCAGACCGGCAATCTTGCCAGCGTCCTTGGTGGCCTGGCGCTGGCTGTCATTGAAGTACGCCGGAACGGTGATGACGGCCTGCGTGACAGGCTCGCCCAGGTAGGCTTCCGCATCGGCTTTGAGTTTGCCCAGGATCAGGGCTGAAATTTCCTGCGGAGAATAATCGCGTCCGGTCTGCGGCACCTGTACGCGCGCGTCACCGGTGGGACCATTGACCACGTGGTAGGACACAATCTTGCGTTCCTCTTCCACCTCATCATAGCGGCGGCCCATGAAACGCTTGATTGAATAAATGGTGTTCTCAGGGTTGATCACGGCCTGGCGTTTGGCGGGAATGCCCACCAGCCGCTCGCCGTTTTTGTTAAAGGCTACAACAGAAGGCACCAGCCGCGAACCCTCAGCCGTGGTGATTACGGTTGGTTGGCCGCCTTCCATCACTGCCACAACGCTGTTGGTGGTTCCCAGATCGATACCGATAATTTTTGCCATGTTAATTACTCCTTCCAAGTTCTTTTCCGGTTGCAGTTCTTCCAGGGCGGAGGTTTCCCAGCCCTGTGGTTGACTCAAAATATACCCCGCGCATGCAAGAGGGATGTTAACGCAGCATAAGATTCGTATATAAGCGGGCAGCCAGAACCACGGATTAACTGAGGCTGGCAGGCCGGGTTGGGGATAAAATCATTGCCATATACAGAAAGGATGATGAAATGATTGTTTCAACCACCCCCTCAATTGACGGCCGCCGCATTGTGCGCTATCTGGGCATTGTCACCGGCGAGACGATCCTGGGCGCCAACATCTTCCGCGACTTCATGGCTTCCATTACAGACATCGTCGGCGGGCGCTCGGCTGAATATGAAAGCGAGCTGCGCAGGGCAAAAGAGATTGCCATCCGCGAGATGGTTGATCAGGCTCAGGCGCTGGGCGCAAACGCCATTCTCTCGGTTGACCTGGATTATGAAACCATCGGGCAGAGCATGTTGATGGTATCCACCAGCGGCACAGCCGTGGTGTACGAGTAGCGCCTTCAGCGCTTCGGCAGGTCACTGCCTGATCCATTGCAAAATCAAACGGTCCCGAACGATTTTTCGTTCGGGACCGGATTCTTGATGGGCAAAAGCCTAAACTTCGGGGTAATCCTCGTCCACCGGCAGGTCAGGGTTGCGCGACCACTCATTCCATGACGGCATGTAATTGACCACGTTCGGGTAGCCGCAGCGGCGCAGCGCCATGACCATGTTGCTGGCGCGCGCGCCCTTGAAGCAGTACACCACGATGCGCTTGTCCGGGGTGATGCCCAGTGGTTCGCACATGGCGCGGATCTCGTCGCTGGAGCGGAACCAGGCCACACGGTTGTGGTGTTCAAGCAGGCGGTACCACTCCAGCCACACCGCGCCGGGGATGCGCCCCTTGCGCGGACAGTAATCGTAACCGTAGGGGGATGAGTTTGCCCCCAGCCATTCGGCGTAGTCGCGGCAATCCACAATCACGGTATCGGGGTCGGTCAGCCGTGCCAGCATTTCATCGGTGCCGATGATGTGCCCGGAGTGGATGTCAGCCTGCACTCGGGTGGGGGTGCCCACCACGGGGTCGCTTTCAAGCGGCAGCCCGGCCACCTTCCAGCCCTGAAAGCCCCCGTGCAACACCTGCACGCGGGCATGTCCGAGGAATTGCATTAACAGCCACCCCCGGCAGGACTTTCCGTAGCCGTTGTCGTGGGCATCCTCGTACATCACCACGCGCTGATGCGAAGACAACCCTGCCTGGCCGAACAGGGATGCAAAGTGGGCCGCCATGCCTGGCAGCCCACCGGTTTCTGGTGTGCAAAGATAGTAGAAGATGTCTTGAATGTTCACCGCGCCAGGGATGTGCGCACGCAAATAAACTGCTTCATCGCGCGTATCCACCAGCAGCAGGCCGGGGTCAGTCAGTTCCTGCGCGAGTTGTTCCGGTGAGATCAACCATTCACTGGCGTCGGGAGCTTTCATCACCGGGTTGCCCTAACTTGCTCCAGCGGTGCGGGCAAAGGAGGGATCGATGAATTTTTCAAGGTCAATGCGCGCAGACATGGCTTCAATGGTGCTGGTCATGTATTTTTGAATGTATTCAAAGTCGTCAATCACCGGATAGAGCTGATCCATGCGCACCCGCTGCTTTGGATCAGACAGAACCGTGTAGACCACGTCTTCATCCTGCTTGAGGAAGCCGGCCCCGATGCGGGCGGCGTCAGCCGGATTCTGGGTGATGAACCTGCCGGAAACCACCAGGCTGTTGACCAGTTCCTGCACGGCTTCGGGGTGGCGCTGCACGGTTTCTTCGCGCATCACCAGCACGCAGCACGGGTGATCGGGCCAGATATCGCGCGACATGGCAAGTTCCTCGCCCCAGCCAGCCTTGACCACCTGGGTGCCGAATGGCTCGGCGACGATGAAACCGCCCACACTACCCTTCTCATCCCATTCCAGAATCTCAGGAATGTCAGAAGGTGCAACGACGTCGAAGATGATGTCCTTGCCCGCACCCACTTCAAGCCCCTGCTCGCGCATCAGCCGGTCGAACAGCAGATGGTGCACCGAAAGGTAATGAGGGATCAAGATCGAGCGCCCCTTGAAGTCGCCAAAATCTTTGATATTGGCGCGCTTGTTTTTGATCAGGGTTGAGCCTGATTTATGCGTTTGCAACAGCAAACGCAGCGGTTGGCCGGCGTTGAAGGCTTCCATGGCCAGCGGTGCCAGAATGCACGCGCCGTCCAGATTGCCCTGCTTCAAATCATCAGCCAGCGGGTTCCACCCGCGGTAGGGTTTGGCCTCCAGTTGACCACTGGTGAAGGTTTCAGCGCCCCGGGAGAGCTTGTCCACCGTGACACCCAGGATCAGGTGATCGGTGATGGGTAAATGTCCAATTCGAAGTACGGGTTTGTCAGTCATGCCACCATCCCATTTGGATAAAGAATGCAATAAACCACCCATGCGTAACAGGGAATACGCCCATCCCTATCTTAAAGGATGAGGCGTATATTTTTAATAAAGAAGGTGTGAAAAGTATGTGATTCTTTTGCTTTTAAGCGCCCTGTTCACCCTGCAGCAGTGAGACGCGCTCGGTCTCCAGATCGTTTGCCTCCTGCATGGCTGCCGGGTACAGGCTGATGGGGAAGCGCCCGTGCAGCGGGCTGAAGCGCGCCCCCAGCGCAGTGCAGCGCCAGAACAACCAGGCCATGGGGCGGGTAAAGCCGCTCAGCCCCACTGCCTTGCGTGTGTCCTCCAGCGTGTCGTTGTCCCAGCCGCCGAACAGCCCGTAGAAGAAGGCATACAGCGGGTAGGAAGGCAGGATGGCAATGAAGAAGATCAGGATGCTGGAGACCTGGTCGCCCTGCCACAGCCACCCGCTGATCAGGCGCAGCACGCCGTAATGCACGGCGCCGGCCAGCAGCGGGGCGATCAAGGATTGCCACACGTAGAAGCGCTGCGGGTAACACAGGCGGTGATTGAGCAGGTAAGCCACCACGTTTTTGATCATGATGCCCACGATATAAGCAATGATCAGGGCGTTGATTTGCAGCGTGGGCAGCAGCACCCAGGCCAGGGCAACACGGATCACCTGTTCCAGCCCCACCATGGTGAAGATCAACCAGGGACGGTTGGCGCCGCGCTGCACATTATCGCCCACCCAGGAGGGATACTGCACCGCTCCCCAGATCAACAACGGCGTGGCGTAAGCCGCTGCGCGCACAAATTCAGGCCCCGAAGCGCCCAGGATGAAGCGGTCAGCCACCGCCAGTAGTTCCGCCAGCAGCATGGCCGAGATCAGCCCGCCCCATTTGTACGCCATGGCGGAGTAGAACTGGCTGAGCACCCGCCGTCCGTGTGAGATGGCTTCGGAGATGGACGGCATGAGATTGTTGTATAGCGTTGCCAGCACGTTGTAGGCATACACAAAGTTCTGCGCCAGCATCCAGTTGCCCCAGATTTCGGCGTAATTAACCAGCCGCGCCTGGGTGATCAGAATTTCAAGCGCCTGGCCTGCGCCCCACGCCGCCGAACCGAGCATGTCAAACACGCCAAAGCGGAAGGATTCTTTGATGGTGGACCAGTCAAAGTGCGCCATGAAGAATACTTTGGCGTTGTACCCCAGCCGCCTGAACAGCCACAGGCCGATTACAAAGGTCAGCGCCTCGGCGGCGTATGCTGCCAGCCCCATGCCGATCACACCGCCCATGGATGGGCCAAACACCGGGTGGGTATTGCCCCATGCCACCATGATGGTGACAAACACCGGCTGGGTGAGCATGGGGAAGATCAACGCCAGCCCCAGGTCGAGGATCTGGGCGTAGTCAAAACGCTGCAGTGCGGTGAGCGAGTGGCGCATCACCTGGTAAAAACCGGGGAGCTGGATGGCGGTGTGGATGATCACACTCCAGGTGTAGATGGCATAAGCTGTGCGCGGTGCAAACGTGCCAGCCAGCATCAGCAGCAGTGCCACCTGCACCGCGCCTGAAATGGCCTGCCACCATACAAACACCTGCCCGTACAGCACACCGCGGCGCGGGTCTTTGACACGGTACTGCGAGAAGAATTTAATGAAAGCCACGCTGGTGCCCATGTCAAAAAACAACCAGATCAGGTTGAAGAATTGCGTCACCCTGCCCCAGATGCCAAGCGCCTGCGCCGAAGGCAGGATGTACACCGGCAGGATCAGATTCTGGTAGATGATCAACGGCACAAACAGCAGGATGCCGAAGAACAGCGCCATGAAGAAGCCGCCCAGTGGCCGGTGAAAGCCGATCTCCTCCCAATCCGTGCCGATCTCGCGCAACTTAAACTTTGAGGGGTCGATCACCAGCCGGTCGAGCGCCTCGGGGTGGGCGCGGCTGTAACGGCGCACCAGAATGTAGGCGCTGATCGCAAGGATCAACACACCCAGCAGCAACAGCCCGAGCGACAGGCGTTCGGCGTTGTGGGGTACGGGCGAACCGGGGTAGTCAGCAAAACTTGCCGGTTCACCGCCGCCAGCGCGCACGGCGAGGTGGTGGATCAGGTAGTTAAAGTATGCCCATTCCTGAAATTGATGATTTTCATCGCCAAGGGCAGGGGTGAATACATACACCGGCAGGTCGGTATGCGCCAGCAGCAGACCGGTTTTATCTTCGAAGCTCTCCACCAGGGTGGTGAAGCTGCCGCCCTGCAGGATTACCCGTTCACGCACCTGCGGCGCACTGCTCCAGTTGATACCGGTCTGCACGGGGTCGTCACCGGCAGTCACCGCCAGGCTGGCAGCCTGCTCATCGGGGCCTGCGCTGAGCGTCACGGGCTGACCCAGCACGGCGGACAGGTCTTCAGCGCGCACGCCGTCCGACAGGATCATCACCAATCCAGCGCCAGCCTGCAAACGCTGCTGCACGGCGGCAGAATCTTTAAGCGATCCATTCAGTACCAGCACATCAGCAGCGGCCATGTCGCTCGTCAGGCTGCAGGTATCGCACAGGTCCAGCGCGGTTTTTACGCCGCCATCCGCACCTTCATAATAAACCGACACGGGCTGCGGGGCAGCCACAACCGAATGGAAGGGAATGACCAGCCATACCATCAGGAACAGGGGGATCAGTTTTCGCATGGATGCATCCTCAGGGGCGCGGTGTCACCGCCGGTGGTGGATCAAATTGGGTTGTGGGGAAAGGTCGGGATTAAACTCTCCTGCCAGTATACAACATACTGATAAAAAAAATAGCCATTTCATGGGGTAACGACACCTGGGATGGGGATGGTTTAAAACAACAACCGCCCACACCGGATACATAAACCGGCGCAAGCGGTCTGGAGACCACTGCCATGCAGGGCTAATGATCGGCGGGGATGAACGAGAACAGCGAAACCACGATGCCGTCAGGGTCCATCAGGCGCAGCACACGGTGGCCCCACGGGAAGCTGGTGGGCGGTTGTACCACGGTCAACCCGCGCTCCACTGCACGGCGGTGCCATGCGTCGGCGTCGTCCACTTCGATCAACATTCCGATGCCAACCGGTGCGGTGTAGGGGGCGTCATCCGCCGCACCGAAGATCTCGACCTTGCCGCCGCCAGCCGCAAACACGCTGCCCCGGTCTGAGGGGCCGTAATCCCAGTCGTGATCGAGCGGCAGAGCCAGGTCATCGCGGTAGAAGGCGACTGATTTGGCGTAATCGCGCGCGGTGAACATGAAACGAAATTCTCCAGCCATCGGGTGTTTCTCCTGTGCCAAGTGAGGTTGGTTTGATTATACCTGCGCGCCGGATGGAAACAAAGCTGTTTTGCTGCTTGCCCGGTGGGATGAAACGCGCTATGCTTGAATGACGTAAAGGATTTCACGGGGGATGGATGTGCCTTCGCGGCGAACTTGCGCGGTGAAGGGTCAGGTTTCGGTCAATTGAGGAACCAGGAGGGGTAGCATGTCAACACTCCAGAAGCTCGCTGCCGGGCTGCTGTTGGCCAGCGGCGGTTTGCACCTGTTGGGTGGTCTTTCCATGCCGATGGACACCGGCGTTGTCACCATGGATGCGGTGGTTACACTGGCGTTTGGGGTAATTTATCTGGCGATGAGCGC
>DAOUGC010000038.1:0-5533 GCA_034429695.1 Levilinea sp. | reverse complement strand
GGACGGGCGGGAGGAATCGGGATCAATCATCCCGGTGTGATCATAGCCCGTCCCGATGGGATGATCATTTCGGCGCACGCCTTATGCCCCGACAAAGGATGGAAGTACGGGCGGACCGAGTCCGCCCGAATTGAATCGGGGAATTGTCAACCAATTAGGAACTGGCTTGAAAAGTGGTGGGTCGGAAGAACACCGCGCCAGCAGAGCTGGCGACACACCCTACCGGCAGCTTTTTTCGTCCTACCCCCTACTACCTACTACCTACTTCCTACTTCCTACTTCCTACGACCTACCATCTTTTCGTTAACTTGACTATTCCTCCCCATATTCTATAATTTAGCCATGGAGGGCGATCATGGCTGAGTTAAAAACAAAACCCACCTCCGCTTCGGTGGAGGATTTCCTTAACCGTATCGAAGACCCCAAAAAGCGCGCGGATGCCTTTGCCGTAATGGCGCTTATGACCGATATTACCGGCGAGCAACCCCAAATGTGGGGCGACAGCATTGTTGGCTTTGGCAGTTATCATTACCGCTATGCCAGCGGACAGGAAGGCGACTGGCCGCTGGTGGGGTTTTCACCGCGCAAGCAAAACACCACCCTGTACCTCACCTACGGCTTTGATCAGCATCAGGACCTGATGGCGCGCCTGGGGAAATTCAAGACCGGCAAGGCCTGCCTGTACATCAACCGCCTGAGCGATGTGGACACGGACGTGCTGCGCGAGTTGATCCAGCGCTCGATGGCGGAGATGAAGCGGAGTGGCTTGGAGGGAAGTAGGAAGTAGGAAGTAGGTGGTAGGAAGTAGGTGGTAGGTGGAACGCAGGCGGACAAAGACCGCCCGGGGTCACAAGTCAGGGAAAACCTGAGTACCCGTCAACGAATGGGGACACGAATGAACGAATGGCAAATCGCCGCCGTGAAGTGGGATTTGTGACAAAAAAGTCGTGGGTTTCGGCGCACATCATGCGCCGCGACAAAGATCAGGAATCAGGTTTTCGTAGGGGATGGGCGGGAGGATTCGAGTTAATCATCCCCGTGTGATCATAGCCCGTCCCGATGGGATGACCATTTCGGCGCGCGCCGTGCGCCGCGACATTGGATGGAAGTACGGGCGGACCGCGTCCGCCCGAATTGAACCGGGGAACCATCAACGAACTGGCGTATATCTGGCAATCTTGTGAAAAGCGGTGAGTCGGAAGAACGCCGCGCCAGCAGAGCTGGCGACACACCCTACCGGCTTTGGCGTACGCCGTGCCCCGGGAAAAAGATCGGGAATCAGGAGATTTGTAGGGGACGGGCGGGGGGAATCGGGGTCAATCATCCCGATGTGATCATAGCCCGTCCCGGTGGATAACAATTTTCGGCGCACGCCTTATGCCCCGACAAAGGATGGAAGTACGGGCGGACCCGGTCCGCCCGAATCGATCCGGGGAAACGTCAACGAACTGGCGTATATCTGGCAATCTCGTGAAAAGCGGTGGGTCGGAAGAACACCGCGCCAGCAGAGCTGGCGACACACTCTACCGGCAGCTTTTTTCGTCCTACCACCTACTACCTACTTCCTACTTCTTACCACCTACTTCCCTCTGATCACCGTATTAACCACATACCACGCCAGCGCCAGCCAGATGATGCTGAAACCGATCAGGCGGTGCTGGGAGAAATCTTCGCGGAAAAGCAGCAGGCCTGCCAGAAACTGCAGGGTGGGGGTGATGTACTGGATGAAGCCCATGGTCGAGAGCGGGATGCGGTGCGCAGCCCCGGCGAACAGCAGCAGCGGCACCGCCGTGACCACGCCGGCCAGCGAGAGCAGTAGTGTGACCCCCCACGAGACGTGACCAAACGCACCGCTTCCCTGTGTTTCAACGAAAAGCAAATACGCCAGCGCCGGGATGAACAGCGCGCCGGTTTCCAGTGACAGTCCGTGCAGCGCGTTGAGCGGCGCGGTCTTCTTCGAAAGCCCGTACAGCCCGAAGGACAGCGCCAGCGTCAGCGGGATCCACGGCAGCGCGCGCAGCGCGATCGCCAGGTAGCCCACCCCCACAGCGGCAATGCCGATGGCGATCCACTGATATTTTTTGAGCTTTTCTTTAAGGAAGATCACCCCCAGCAGCACGTTCACCAGCGGGTTGATGAAATAGCCAAGCGATGCTTCGATCACAAAGTTGGAGTTGACCGCCCAGATGTAGGTGTACCAGTTGATCGCCAGCAGCGCAGCCGCCCCGGCGTACACCAGCAGGATGCGCCCGGTCACCAGGCGGCGCAGGTTGCCCCACTCGCGTGCAAAGGAGAGCACGATTGCCAGAAACACCACCGACCACACGATGCGGTGGCACAGGATCTGATCCGCTGGCGCGGCTTTGATTAACTTAAAGTAGATGGGGAACAGACCCCACAAACCGTACGCCGCGAAGGCGTAGATGACGCCCTTTTTCATGCTGTTTGTCCGTGGTGCTGAAATCAACAATGTGGGCTATTTTACTCCCTTTCAGTGCAGCGTGCCGCACAGTTAAGGCGGTATCTTTTATCCCTTTGACGCCTGCCCGGGGTTGTCCAGCACACCCAGCAACCAGCCTTCCCAGGTGGGCGGGGCAGGTTGGATATCAAACCCCAGGCGCTGCATCAGGCTGATCGACTGGCTGTTTTCCGCCATCACCGTATTGGTGATGCGTCCGAGGTGCAGGGTGTTGAAGGCGAAGTCGATCATCACGGTACAGGCTTCTGTGGCGTAACCCTGACCCCACCAGTCGCGCCCCAGCTTGTAGAACAGTTCCACCTCGGGGGTGTTGTACGGGTGACCAGGCAGCAGGTAATACTGCAACCCGGCATAGCCCATCAGTTTGCCGCTCTCGCGGTGGATGCAGGCCAGGTTGCCCAGCCCTCCCTCGTCGTTGGTGAGCGTGTAGAGCTGGATGCGCCGCGCGCGCTGCTCTCGCGTGCGCTGGTAGCCGGGGTCAATCCCCCAGACATCCGGGTGACCTTCGAGTACTTCGTAGGCTTCGTCAACATCGTCCATGCTGAACGGACGCAGCAGGATGCGGGGTGTGGTCAGGGTGGGGGGCATGTCTGGCTCCGTGTGGGGTGGGATGTATTCATTGTACCGGTGTGCAGCCGGAGAAACAACCACCGCCCGTGGCATGATACACTTCCGCATGTGGATGCGGCGCACCGCCGGGGATTCGCCCGACCTGCCCGCGCCACGCCAATGGGGAAATAATTGCGAGGAGGATGTTCGCTTCAATGGGATCCAATCAAATGGCATGGGTGTTTCTTTTTATCGCCGGGCTGCTTGAGATGGCATGGGCGCTGCTGTTGAAGCAGTCGCATGGTTTTAGCCGCCCGCTGCCCACAATCGGGTTTGTGATCAGCCTGGCACTGTCCATGTTCCTGCTGGCGCAGGCGGTCAAGACACTGCCGGTGGGGACTGCTTATGCGGTCTGGACGGGGATCGGCGCGGCTGGCACTGCCATTGTGGGTATGTTGTTTCTGGGCGAACCACGGGATGTGTTCAAGCTGGTGTCGCTGGTGCTGCTGGTGGCAGGCATCATCGGGCTGCGCCTGACCAGCCCGAATTAAGATCCTGCTCTTCGCCACGGCGGAGGGGGTGTTTTTTGCCCCTCCCGGCGAATTGCCGAACAACAGGCAATTCACCACCCTCCCCACATGGCTGTGTTCGCTGCGCTCACTTCGCCATGTAGAGAGGGAGAAAGGCTCTCTCCTCCTCCATTCGCGTTCTTTGCGAAAAATGACTGGAGAAATATCCAGCGTGACATACAATTAACCCATCCCAATCACCCGGAGGCGAACATGAGCAGCAAAATCACCGCGCAGCAGCGCGAGCAGCAAATGCTGGAATGGCTGGTGGAGTGGGGCGGGGCGCACGCCGATGTGCGCGCCATGATCCTCACCAGCACCCGCGCCAACCCCGATCACCGCACCGATGCCCTCTCCGATTACGACGTGATCATTGCCGTGCGCGATGTGCGCCCCTGGCTGGAGGATCGAAGCTGGCTGAACGACTACGCCCCGGTGCTGGTTTACTATGCCGACCCGCCCTCCGATTGGTTCGGGCATCCGTCCACCGGTTTCATCACCCAGTACGATGACATGAAGATCGACTATTCCATCGTGCAGGTGGATTCGCTGCGCGAGTTTGTGCGCCTCACCCTCGAGTCCGGTGAGCTGAACCCTGACTGGCAGATCGGTTACTGTGTGCTGCTGGACAGGGACGATCTGCTGGCGGGCATGCCCGCCCCCGATTTCCGCGCTTACATTCCCACCCCGCCGGATGAGCGCGAATACTTGCGCGTGGTGCAGGAGTTTTTCCACGAGGGAACCTACGCGGTCAAAAACTGGTGGCGGCGCGAGTGGATCCCGTTCCAGTATTTCCTGCAAAAAGCCATGTTCCGTGACAACCTGCTGCCCATGCTCACCTGGCGCATGGAGATTGACCACGCCTGGGATGCGCGCGTTGGGGTGCTGGGGCGCGGACTGCACCGTCAGTTGCCGCAGGAGCTGCTGGATGAGGTCATGCAGGTGACGTGCGCCTGCGGTTGGGAGGGCGGCTGGGAGACGTTGATGCGTCAGGTCGCGTTTTTCAGCCGACTGGCGCGCGAGGTGGGCGCGGCGCTGGGGTACGCCTACCCCGATGACCTGGAACGCCGCGCGTTGGGGTATTATCAGCGGGTGTACAACCTGCCGCCGGATGCTGAGGTGCTGGAATAGGTGGTTTTGCGCCCGTCCTTTGGCAGAAAACACGAATTTTTCTTGTTCATGCCATTCGTATACGAATCTACAAAGAGACGGGGCCATGCTTCCAAAAAGCGCCTCGTGTTCTGTTCGTGTCATTCGATATTTCGTGCATTTCGTGTTTGTTTTTCCGCACCTGGAAGAACTTAACACGAATTACACGAAGCGACGAAGTTCACGAATTTTTCTTGTTCATGCCATTCGTATACGCATCGGCGGCTTGGAAAAGCACCAAGCCGCCCTACAAATACGGGGTCATGCTTCCAAAAAGCCCCTTGTGTTCCATTCGTGTCATTCGATTTTTCGTGCATTTCGTGTTTGCTTTTCCGCTTTTTCTCGTTCGTGCCATTCGTAAACGCATCGGCGGCTTGGAAAAGCACCAAGCCGCCCTACAAAGACGGGGCCATGTTTCCAAAAAGCGCCTTGCGTTCTTTTCGTGCCATTCGTAATCCGTGAAATCCGTTGTCAATCCTCCCAACAAAATTGTGGGTTGGATCTCCAAAACTCTCCCCTCGCACTCAGCCAATCTGTGATATAATAAAAACCGACTGGTCGGTATGTTTTTGATCTGCCCGGTCAGGAAGATAAGATTGGCACACCCAATCAACCAGTCTTAGAACTCCATTAACAATTCTGAAAGACCCTTGAATTCGGAGTTTTCCAGTTTACAATTACGCGATTGACATGTCGCAACGAAACGAAAATTGCGGGGTTAAACCTATTTTATGCAAACAGATCGACAGTTACGATTACAGGTAACACAACCGACTTTCTCAACCTC